>CAZPZK010000128.1:0-1770 GCA_964591095.1 uncultured Moraxellaceae bacterium
GATTCCGCTGTTCCGCGTTGACGCCCGCCGCCGCCATGACGCCAGCGCATTGATTATGGCGCTGGCGGCGATGCTGGAAATGAACGAACGGCTGGCGCAGCCGGTGCGCGCCTGATGGACGCCATCCTGACGCTGCGGGGCTTCGGCCTCGCCTATCACGACCGCATCGTGCTGCGGGCGCTGGATCTGGCGGTGCCCGCGCGCGGCCTGACCGTGATCCTCGGCCCCTCCGGCACCGGCAAATCGTCGCTGGTGCGGACACTGGCGGGCTTTAATGACAACAATCCGTCGCTGCGCACCTGGGGCCGCGCCGACTATCGCGGCGCCGGTCCCGGCGACAAACCGGCGCTGGTGATGCAAAAGGCGGCGCTGATGGTGTCGACGGTCCTGGAAAACCTGCTCTCCGGCCTGCCCGACCGGTCGCGGCTGACCCGGCCGGAACAACGGGACCGCGTCGTCGCCCTCTGCCGCGAACTGGCGCAGGACTGGATGATCGATCGGCTGGACTGGCCGGTGGTCAAGCTGGACTTCCCAGAGCAGCGCATCGTGTCGATCCTGCGCGAGATCCTGGGCCGACCGGCGCTGCTGATGCTGGATGAACCGACGGCAACGATGAATGACCGCGATGCCGCGCGGGTGGGCGAGGTGATCCGCGCCGCCGCCGGACGGCGGCCGGTGCTGCTGGTGTCGCACCATCTGGGGCAGGCGCGCGCGCTGGCCGACCACCTGGTGCTGCTGGCCAGCGGCCAGGTGCAGGAAGCAGGCGACGCGACCGCCTTCTTCAACACCCCGCGCAGCGAGGCCGGACGGCAGTTCCTGATCAGCGGCTCGTGCCCGGAGGAAGCGATGACGGCTACGGATGAGGCAACCCTCCTGACGGCGGACGACATCCCCGCCCCGCCACCCGCCGCCCCGGACCGTTCGCCCGTACCGACCGCGAAAAGCCGCTTCATGGGACCGCGCGGCTTTGTCTGGCTGATTCCGGGGCGGGTGGCGGGCACGCCGTGGCCGGGCATCCTCCGCGACACCGCTGACGACCTGGACGCCCTGCGCAACGTCGGCATCACCCGGCTGGTGTCGCTGACCGAAGTTCCCTTTGACCCGCGTCAGGCCGGGCGCTTCGGCATCGCCTGCGCCGGCGAGGCAATCCCCGACATGCACGCGCCGTCGCTGACCCGGGCCATCGCCCTCTGCCGCGACATCGACGGCTGGATCGGCGCCGGCGACGCCGTTGCCGTGCACTGTCGCGCCGGACTGGGCCGCACCGGCACGCTGCTGGCCGCCTACTGGCTGTGGAGCGGCCACGGGGCATACAGCGCCCTGCAAGCCATCGAATACGTGCGACGGCTGGAATCCGGAATGATCCAATCACAGGCGCAGGTCGATTTCCTCAGCGCTTTCGCCGACCTGCTGGCCTCCGGACCCGGCATCGCCGCCTTGCCTTCAACACCCCGAACGAGGCCGGGAAAAACGCCTCAGCCAACCACAATAATCCCTACCCCCGGAGTATCTTATGAGCAAGCTTGATGACGCCCTGCAACGCGCGATGACCAGCGTTCCCGACTGTGTCGCCGCCGGTTTTGTCGATCTCAGTTCCGGCATGGTGCTCAGCATCAAGACCGTGGACTCGCATCCGTCGGAAGTGTTCGATTTCCTGGCGGCCGCGACCACCGACCTGTTCCAGGGTCCCAACGTCGTCGCCATCGAGAACATTTTCAAGAAGGCGCGTGGTCTGCCGGAAGCTTCGGATCATCATTACTTTCAGGAAAT
>CAZPZK010000128.1:1798-7855 GCA_964591095.1 uncultured Moraxellaceae bacterium
AGCAGGTGCTGTGCTTTGTCTGCCGCAAGGGCGCCAACCTGGGCATGGTGCTGACCAAGGCCCGCGCCGGGATGCCCAGCGTCGAACAGGCGCTCTGAGCGGTCACCCCGCGCCACCCCCGGCGGCCCGCCGCCGGGCTTCAGGACGAAGCACACGAGACACGCAACCATGAATCATGACAACAAGGCGGTTTTCGCCCAAAAAGCCCGTTCCATCCTGCGGCAGATGCATGCCGACGAGGAGCATATTGAAGCGTCGGCGGTCGTCTCCCGCGACGGCCTGATCGTCGCCTCGCAACTGGCGGATACCGCCGACGCCGACCGCTTCGGCGCCATGTGCGCCTCGCTGCTGGCGCTGGCGTCGAAGGCGGCGCAGGAAGTGGAGCGTGGCCAACTGCGGCAGGTAATCCTGGACGGCACCAAGGGGCCGGTGCTGCTGACCCATGCCGGACTGGTCGCGGTGCTGGCGGTCGCGGCCCGCCCCAAGGCCAACCTGGGCCGCCTGATCATGGAAACCCGCAACGCCGCCAACAGACTCGGTGAGATCGGCAGTGTGCTCTGACAAGAATTCCCGCGTGCTCCATTATCAGGGACACGCCGTGGCCTGCCGCGACCACGAAACCGCCCTCGACGCCCTGCTGCGCGCCGGCGCGCCGATTCCCTTTTCGTGCAAGAGCGGCGTCTGCCACCGTTGCATGGTGCTCTGCCTGGACGGCGACGTGCCCGAGGATGCCCGGCGCAAGTTGCCGGAACACCGGCGGGCGCAAGGCTGCCTGCTGGCTTGCCAGTGCCGCCCCGCCGGACCGATGCGGCTGGCGCCGCCCCCCGGCGAACAGGAAGTCCACCCGCGCGGACCGCACGAGGCGCGGACCCTGCTGCCGCCGGACCCGGCGCTGTGGGACGAACTGGGCGGGGACGCGACAGTGCGCGCGGTGCTGACCACCTTCTACAACCGGGTCTACGCCGACGCGGACCTGCGGCCCTTCTTCGAGCGCGTCACCCTCGACCGCATCATCGGCAAGCAGTTCGCTTTCCTCAAGGAAAATATCCAGGGCCTGCCGGTCTTCCTCGGTGAGCAACCGGGCAACTCGCATAACTGGATGGTGATCAGCGACGCGCTGTTCGACCACCGCCAGCACCTGATGCTGGCGGCCATGCGCGAACACGGTATCGCCGAGGACCTGATCGCGCGCTGGTCGCGCTACGAGGAACAGTTCCGCCCGGACATCGTCAAGGACAAGCCGTGGCTCAAGCGCATGGGCGACCTGCTGGTGGACACCGAACAGTACGAAACCTGCCTGCTGGAAGAAGCGACGGTCTGCGACTACTGCGGCGATGAAATCCCGGTCAATACGATGGTGCGCTACCACAAGCGCATCGGCAGGCTGGGTTGCGAAGCCTGCACGGCCTCGGCGGCCGCTGACGGAGAACATTGATCATGGCCATGACCCGCACCACCCTGCTCTGCATCCGCAAGGCGCTGGAGCAGTGCCGGGAATGCCCGGGTTTCCACGGCGCGGTGCTGTCGACGCCGGACGGACTGGTGCTGGCGTCCACCGGCCGCTTTGACGGCGATGAATCCGCAGCCTGCGCCTCCGGCCTGATGGTCAACACCGCCGCCAGCCTTGGCCAACTGGCGTCGCGGGGCCCCACCGAGATGTTGATCTGGGGCGCGGATGACACGCTGTGGAATGTCAGCCTGCTGGCGGGCGACCACATCCTGCTGGTAGCCGCCGCCACCGGCCCCGAGCGCCTGCGCCTGACGCGGCGGCGCGCCGGCGACATGCTGAACCAGGCACTGCGGATTTTGGTATGAGCGGATACCGCCCATCCGGCAGACACGGCGCTATATCCTTATTTTCAACAAGGTTATTGTCGGCCGCCGGGAATTTGGCTTTAATGGCGTCACATACCCTCCACTGTATATTTCATGAACACTGAGTTGCTGCTCTCCCCTCTTTTCACCGCGCTGGCCGGTCTGCAGGAGGATTGCATCCTGGTTTGCGAGGGTGACGGCCGGATACTTTTCGCCAGTCCCGGCAAGGCATGCGCCAGCGTGCCGGTCAAGCCGGGAGACCGCATTGAGGCGCTGGGGCTGGCCGCATCCCCGGCGGCGATCGCGGGCCGCGATACCGGCATGCTCTGCCCGATCGGAGGGCGCTCCTTTGATATCCGGGTCCAGCGCATCGACCCACCCGGAGGACAGCCCGTTTACCTGCTGCGGCTCCGGGCGGTGGCGGCGACGGCCGGTTGGCAAGGCTGGCTGGAGAGTCTGCCGGTACCGGTGTCGCTACGCGATGCGGACGGAAGGTTCCTCTGGGCCAACCGGCGGTTTGTCCGCCAGTTTTCCCCGGACGGCGGCTGTGTCATCGGCAAGCACGTCGAGGACATCCTCTGCGCCGAGGATGCCCGTAAAACCCTGGAGGCGGACCGCTATGCGCTGGAGATGAATCAGGGAGTCATCTTCGAATACATCTGCAGCGACCAGCTTTGCGCCACCGGCCACTACATGGTCATGCAATGCCCCTCGCAGCTGCCGGACCAGACGCGGGCGGTGTTCTCGGTGGCCGAGGAAATGGAGCGGCTGCGCACCGACATGCCCAGTTTCCAGGAAACCGAGATCCGCTACCGGCGGCTGGCGCGGCACCTGTTGACCTACCTCGACAATCACCATGCCTCGCTGGCGCGCGAACTGCACGACGTGCTCGGGCAAACCCTGATCGGCCTGAAGCTGGCGATCCACAACCGCCTGGGCAACGCCGACATCACGCCGGAGCTGAGCGAGGCGATGCAGTACTGGATGGTGCTGCTGGATGAGTGCATCGACTTCGCGCGTAATTTCACCGGCAGCCTGCATCCCCGGCACCTGCAGGAGTTCGGTCTGACGCGCGCCTTGCGCGCCTGGCTGCGGCAGACCGCCAACCACGCGACGCTGGACATGGATATCCGCATCCCGGAGACGCTGCCCAAAGCCAGCCCCGAGATCAATCATGCCTGCTTGCGCATCGCCCAGGAAGCGGTCACCAACGGCCTGCGTCACGCCGCCGCCACCCGTCTGGCGGTGACGCTGGAGCACCGCGATGGCCAGCTCCTCCTGACCGTCGGCGACAATGGATGCGGATTCTGCACCCAGGAATCGCGGGAACAGGAGACTGGCCTGGGCATGATCAGCATGCGCGAGCGCGCCTACCTGTCCGGCGGCCGGCTCCATATCGCCTCCGCTCCCGGCGAGGGTACGACCATCACCGCCATCTGGCCCCTGCCCTGAGAGAATGACATGGTCAACATTTTATTGGTGGACGACCACCAACTGGTGCGCAAGGGCCTGAAAGCCCTGCTGGAAAGCCACGCCGGTTATCAGGTCATCGCCGAAGCGAGCAACGGCCGCGATGCCCTGCTGATGATCGACAGCCTGCGGCCCGACCTGGTGTTGCTGGACATCATGATGCCGGAAAGGAATGGCCTGGAGGTCGCCGCCGACATCGTTAGCCGCCCCTGCGCGCCGAAGATCCTGCTGCTGACCATGTGCCATATCGCCGAGTACATCAGCGAGGCGCTGAAACTGGGCATCCAGGGCTATGTCGTGAAGGATGCCGCCCCTACCGAACTGTTCAACGCCATTGACACGGTGATGGGCGACGAAATCTACCTCAGTCCCTCCGTCTCGCGACAGATCATGGGCTTGTTGCAGAAACGGACGGAGAAGGAAAACCTGCTCAACAACCTGACCGGTCGCCAGGTGCAGATCCTGAAGCTGATCGCCCTCGGCTATTCCAGCAAGGCGATGGCGGATGAACTGAGCCTGTCGGTGAAAACCATTGAAGCGCACCGCAGCCAGTTGATGCAGCGGCTGGGCATCCGCGAAGTGGCGAGCCTGGTGCGTTATGCGATGCGGATGGGGCTGGTGGAGGAATAAAAAAGCCCCCCTGCCGTCTGCCGGACAGGGGGGCTGAAAAATTCCGGGGCCGGCAATAGGGGGGGGGAGACCGGCCCCGGAATACCGCGACTCAGGCGACCGGCTTGCTGTCCGCCGGCACGGCGTCCGCCACCCGCACCTGCGGTTCGACCGCGGCCGACGATTCAATCACCTTGGCGCGACCGGCGCGCTCCAGTTCCTGCAACTCGGCGGCTTCGCGGATGTTCTGCTGGATGATCAGCTGGTCGTCCACCGCCTCGATGGCCTGGCTGGCCAGGTCGCCGATTTCCTGGTTCACCCGGCGGATGACTTCGTAGACATGGCCGATGCTCTTGTCCCACATCGCATCGCGCTTCTCGCTGTCCACATCCAGCAAACCGTTCTTTTCCAGTACCGACAGCGGCAGGTCGACAATGCTCTTGTGGATCTGCTCGACCGTGGTCGCACCCTGGTTGATGGCGTCCTGCACCAGGTCCTTCAGGGCTTCCAGACGGGTAAGGGTCTTGTTCATGTTGAGGCTCCCAAGCCCCGGCCCGCGTCCGTCCCCCTGTCCGGGAGGCCGGCGGCGGCGCCAAGGCTCGTCATGTTCGCTAAATCCCCCTGGTCCAGGGGGGCCGGGGTCAGGCCGCCACCGCTTCCTTGGGCGTGTTGCGTCCGGCGCAGCGGCTGCCCGCCTTCGATGTCGACACTGGCACGACTTCGGCCAGACGCGCAACCGCTGTTTCGGCGGAGGCTTCGACTTTCCGACCAAAGTTGGGCAGTGCGCCCTTGAAGATGCGGCCAACCACGGTGGAGAACTGCTTGCGGAAGCCGCCGGTGTTGTAGTGCTGGCCGTACTTCTCGCAGATCTCGCGCACCTTCACCGACATCTCGGCGTAACGCATGCCGGGGATGTCCGGGAACATGTGGTGCTCGATCTGGTGGCTGAGGTTGCCGCTCATGATGTGCATGATCGGGCCGCCGGTCAGGTTGCTGGAGCCGCGCAGCTGGCGCAGGTACCAGTGGCCGCGCGTCTCGTTTTCCAGCACTTCCTTGGGGAACATCTCGGCGTCCTCGGTGAAGTGGCCGCAGAAGATGATGCTGAACGCCCAGACGTTGCGGATCAGGTTGGCGGTGAAGTTACCGGCAATGACCGGCAGGAACATCGGACCGGCGATCAGCGGGAAGAACACATAGTCCTTGGCGAACTGCTTGCGCATCTTGGCGAACATCGGCGGCAACTGCTTGCGCACCTCGGCCCAGGTCTTTTCGCCGGCCATGACCTTTTCCAGCTCCAGCGACTGCAGCGACAGCGTCCACTCGAAAGTCACCGCCAGGATGGCGGCCATCAGCGGATTGGCCAGGAAACGCGGCTCCCACTTCTGTTCCGGGAAGATGCGCAGCACGCCGTAGCCGATGTCGTGGTCGACGCCGTCGACATTGGTGTAGGTGTGGTGCATGTAGTTGTGGGTGTGACGCCAGTTGTCGGCGGTGCAAACGGTGTCCCACTCGTAGGTGCTGCCGCGCAGGCTGGGTTCGTTCATCCAGTCGTACTGGCCGTGCATCACGTTGTGGCCCAGCTCCATGTTCTCGACGATCTTGGAGACGCCGAGGGTGGCGGTGGCGGCCAGCCAGACCGGCGGCAGCCAGCCCAGGGTCATCAGCGCGGCGCGGCTGCCGATTTCGCTGTAACGCACAAAGTTGCGGATCTTGTAGATGTAGTCGGCGTCTTCCTTGCCCAGCTTGGCAATGGTTTCCTTGCGCAGCGCGTCCAGTTCGGCGCCGAAGGCCTGGATTTCCTCGTAGCTCAGTTCACGGCTTTTGCTGATGGTGCCCATGATGTCTTCCTCGGTGTTCAATTTGGGTTTGGTTCCCTCCGCCCTTGTGGCGGAGGGTTATTCAATTCAGATATCCAGAACCACGGCGCTCAGCGGCTCGCTGACGCAGATGCGGACCTGGGTGTTGGGGCTGCTGTCGATGGCCCCGGTCACCTTGTCACGCACCACACCGGACACCTTGGTGCAGCTGCACTGCTTGCAGACACCCATGCGGCAGCCGTAAGCGGGGCGTGCGCCACCGGCCTCGGCGCTTTCCAGCAGCGTGGTCTTGGTGTGCAGCATGGCTTGCTGGCTGCGGCGCAGCGTGATCGGCATGGCGTTGCCG
>CAZPZK010000129.1:0-7847 GCA_964591095.1 uncultured Moraxellaceae bacterium
CAATAAGATCGCTGTCATAGGCACCGGCGACAGCGCCATCCAGTTAGTCCCGCAGATTGTGCCCAAGGCCGCGCATGTCGACCTGTACCAGCGCACCCCGCCCTGGATCGTACCCAAGCCCGACCGCGCCATGACCGCCGCCGAGAAGAAGATCTTCAAGCTGATTCCGCAAACGCAGGAAGCGCTGCGCAACGCCATCTATACCCAGCTGGAAGTGCGCGCCCTCGGCTTCGTGTTCAGTCCGCGCGTGCTGAAGGTGGGCGAACTCATGGCCCGCCGTCACATCCGCAAGCAGATCGCCAACAAGGAACTGCGCAAGAAGGTTACCCCGGACTTCTCCTTCGGCTGCAAGCGCGTGCTGATTTCCAACGACTACTACCCGGCGCTGGACCAGCCGCATGTAGACGTGGTGACCCAAGGCATCCGCGAAGTGCGGGAGCACAGCATTGTCGACAGCAACGGCGTTGAGCGACCGGTGGACACCATCATCTACGGCACCGGCTTCAAGGCGCAGGACCCCATTCCCAAGGGCGCGATTTTCGGGCGTCACGGCGTCGATCTGGTCGATTTCTGGAAGGAAGGCCCGGAAGCCTATCTGGGCGCGGCCATTACCGGCTTCCCCAACCTGTTCATGCTGATGGGCCCCAACACCGGCCTGGGCCACAACTCAATGGTGTACATGATCGAGTCGCAGATCGCCTATGTCATGGACTGCCTGAAGCAGATGGACAAGCACAACTGGCAGGTGGTGGACGTGAAGCCCGACGCCTACGCCGAATTCAACCGCGACACCCAAAGCAAGCTGGGCGGCGCGGTGTGGAGCACCGGCTGCCAGAGCTGGTACGTCAACGCCAACGGCAAGAACACCACGCTGTGGCCGGGCTTCACCTTCGATTACCGCCGCAAGACCGCGCAGTTTGATGCGAAGAATTACCAGGTCGAGCGCTAACAACCGCATTCACAGAGAGGACACCCCATGAAATCCTTCGAAAAGAAAGTCGCCGCCATTACCGGAGCCGGATCGGGCATCGGCCGTGCATTGGCCGTCAAGCTGGCCCAGCAGGGCTGCAACCTGTCGCTGAGCGACGTCAATGAACAAGGCCTGGCCGAGACGGTCGCCCTGGCGCAGGCCTACGGCGTCAAGGTCACCAGCGCCAAGGTGGACGTGGCCAAGCTGGAGCAGATGCAGGCCTGGGCCGCCGCCACCGCCAAGGACCACGGCAAGGTCAACCTGATCTTCAACAACGCGGGCGTGGCGCTGGGCAGCACCGTGGAAGGCATGAGCTATGAAGAACTGGAATGGCTGATGGGCATCAACTTCTGGGGCGTGGTCTACGGCATCAAGGAATTCATGCCGCACCTGAAGGCTTCCGGCGATGGCCACATCATCAACATTTCCAGCATCTTCGGCCTGGGTTCGCAACCGTCACAGGGCGCGTACAACGCCAGCAAGTTCGCGGTGCGCGGCTATACCGAAGCGCTGCGTCAGGAACTGGACCTGCAGGAATGCGGCGTCAGCGCCACCTGCGTGCATCCCGGCGGCATCAAGACCAACATCGCCAAGGCCGCCCGCATGAACGACAGCATGAAATCGATCGGCATCGACCCGAAGAAGGGCCAGCAGAACTTCGAGAAGTTCCTGCACGTGACCCCGGACGACGCCGCCGACGCCATCCTCAACGGCGTGAAGAAGAACGCCCGCCGCGTGCTGATCGGCGCGGAGGCCTATGCCTTCGACGCCATGCAGCGCCTGCTGCCCACCGGTTACCAGAAGCTGGTGACCATGGGCACGAAGTTCATGCAGTAACCGCTTCCAGCCTCCAAGCTGATGGCAAGCCCCCTTTTCCGGGGGCTTTTTCATGCCTGCGACACAAAATGAATGACCATTCATCGGATTTCATCAATTCTACACTTTCATAATTATCGAATTGTCGAATAAGATAAGCCCATCGAAACCCACTGATGAGGAACACCCCATGAGCAGCACTCTCGCTACCGTCATTACCGGCGCTTCCAGCGGCATCGGCGAATCCCTGGCCCGGCAACTTGCCGCCTCGGAACCGCAGGCGCTGGTGCTGGTGGCCCGCCGCACCGACAAGCTGGCGCTGCTGGCGCAGGAACTGAAAACGCATCACGGCGTGCGCGTCGAAACGATCGGGCTGGATCTGGAAAAGCCCGGGGCGTCCGCGGAACTGGTGACCGCGGTGCAGGCCTTGGGTCTGGAAATCGACACGCTGATCAACAACGCCGGTTTCGGCATCAACGACGAACTGGCCGACATGCCGCTGGACCGCGTGCAGGGCATGATGCAGCTGAACATGGTGGCGCTGACCGAGCTGACCCACGCCGTGCTGCCGGGCATGCGCAGCCGCCAGCAGGGCCGCATCATGAACATTGCCTCGGTGGCGGCCTTCCAGCCCTGCCCGCGTTTTGCAGTCTATGGCGCTACCAAGGCCTATGTGCTGTCGCTGTCGGAAGCGCTGGCGGCGGAAGAAAAGAAGAACGGCATCAAGGTGCTGGCCGTGTGTCCGGGCGCGACCCGTACCGAGTTCCACGACGTGGCCGGCAATCACGGCACGCTGGCCACCAAGCTGATGGACACGCCGGATACCGTGGCGAAGACGGCGCTGCGCGCCTGGAAGTGCGGCTGCTCGTCGGTGGTGACCGGCGCGATGAACAAGCCGTTGCCGCTCCTCAACCGGATGCTGCCGCGTTGCACGATGACTTGGTTGGCGGGGAAGACGGTGGCGCGTTGATCTGTGTCGTCCGGCGGGATGAGACTGTCGCCCGCCGGATTGGCAGCGCCCAAAATGACAAATGCCCGCGCATGGCGGGCCTTTGAGAGAATTTGGTGGGTTGTCACAGATTCGAACTGTGGACCTACGGATTAAGAGTCCGCTGCTCTACCAACTGAGCTAACAACCCGTCGTTTTACCGTGCTTACACAAGCGGCTCAACGTGAGGGCCGCATAATATCAACATCGGGCAACCCTTGCAATCCCCAGACAAGCAACCGCTCACTCTTTGTAACACCTCAAGGCGAGCCGGGCCTCCCGCTGTCCCTTGCCCACTATCCGACGACATTCCGGCCATTCTCCTTCCCACATCTGCTGCCTGCCATTAAAATCATCAGCAACTTACACGGCATCAGGGATCGAAAGAACATGCGTCTGAACCAAGCTTCCTTGTTATTCTCCCTGATGGCGGGCTGCGCGCCCGCGCTGGCGGATGATACCCTCCGGCAAGCCGGCACACTGCTGGAGAGCCAGAAGGCGGCCGAAGCCGTGGCCTTGCTGGCGCCGCTGGAAGACACCCGCGCGGGTGAACCCGCCTATGACTATTTACTGGGGCAGGCGCTACTGGACAGTGGCGACCCCAGCCAGGCCGTTTTTGCCTTTGAACGCTGCCTGGCAGTCGAGCCCAACAACGGACCCTGTCGCGTGATGATTGCCCGCGCCCATCTCGCCATTGGCGAAACGGCCAATGCCCGGGTCGAACTGGAAACCATCCGCGAGCACAATCCGCCCCCGGAAATACAGACCCTGATCACCCGCTTCCTGGGCACGGTCGACACCCAGGAAAAACGAAAGAAACGGCAACTGGACGGCTATGTGCAACTGGGGTTGGGTCAGGACTCCAACATCAACAGCGCCACCGACCTCAAACAGGTCGCCATCCCCGCGCTCAATAACTTGCTGCTGGGCGTCAACCCCCTGTCCCGCCAGCGCGACAGCCTGCTGGTCCAAGGCCAGCTGGCGGGCAATTACCGTCACAACCTGTCCAACGGGCTCACGGCGCTGGCCAACGCCGAACTGCTGGTGCGCAGCTATCCGGACGAAAGCGATTACAGCTTCACGACGCTGGACGCCTCGGGCGGCGCAGCGCTCGACCGCGGCCCGCATCAATACATTGGCAAACTGCAACTGCAAGACATGCAACTGGACGGCAGCGCCTACCGGCGAATGACCGGGCTGCTCGGCCAGTACCAATACGCCGTCAGCGAGGACTCCCGACTGTCCGCCTGGCTGCAGCACGGTCAACTGCGCTACGAGCAATCCACCCGCGACGCCGACCGCTCCACCCTGGGCATCGCCTGGTCTCAGCGCCTCGGCCTGCGTTACGCCCCGGCAGTCTTCGCCAGCCTCTACTCCGGCAGCGAAGACACCCGACAGGCTGCCTATAACGCCTGGGGCATGGACTTTCAGGGGTTGCGCTCCGGCGCATCGCTGCTGTTGCGACGCGACCTCAAGCTGAATGCCACCCTTAGCCTGGAAAAACGCGACTACCAGGGCGTCTTCCCCGCCTTTGGCATGGCGCGACGCGACAATGAAACCAGCCTTAACATCGGCATGGTCTGGCAGTTTGCCCCGGCCATTTCCCTGCAACCCAGCCTGGGCCTGACCAGGAACAGTTCGAATATCCCGCTCACTGACTTTGACCGTCAGGTGTTCAGCGTCGATATCCGTTTCGATCTGTAATCAACACGGAGGATTAACCATGCCCGGGATTCATCACCTGCCCCTTAGCCGCCAGCCACTGGCCTTTTTCATCAGCGCCCTGCTGGCGGGCCAAGCCCTGGCCGAGGTGGCCGGCAAGGTCAGCTTTGTCTCCGGTCAGGTCAACGCCATTGCCCTTGATGGCGGCGAGCGGCTACTGACGCGCGGCGCGGTCGTCAACAGCGGCGAACGGCTGGAAACCGGCAAGGGCCGACTCCAGATCCGTTTCACCGACGGCAGCTTCCTGTCACTGCAGCCCAACACCGTGTTCCGGCTGGACAACTACCGCTTTGAGCGCGACAAACCGGAAGAAGGCACTCTCCTTTTCAATTTTGTGCAAGGCGGCATGCGCACCATCACCGGCGCCATCGGACGCGTCAACCGCGCCCGCTACAAGGTGCGGACACCGGTAGCCTCGCTGGGCATCCGCGGCACCGGTTATGCCTCCAGCTTTAACCAAGGCGTACTGACGCTGAGCGTCGATAAAGGCATCGTCAATGTCGAAAACGAATTCGGCTCCAGCAACGTCAACGCCGGGCAGACCTTCCGCGTGCTGCCGGGCGAAGCTCCCCGTCAGGCGCCGGACGGCGTCAGCGCCGATGCGCGCGCGCAACCGCCTTCCGACCTCTATGAAACCCTGGGCAACGAACCGGACACCAACGTCAATCCCGGCGCTGGCGATGCGGTGCTGGCCGGTGAAAACCCGGATCGCGGCGAGGTCCTGCTGAGCCATGTGCTGCCCGACTCCGTCTATCCGGCCGGCAGCGGCACGCCGCAACCGTCCTACACGCTGGGCAGTCGCTTCCCGCAGGCGGGGAACTCGCTGCTGCTGGGCGGCCTGTCGGCTGTTTTTGACCGCTCCGACGACGAAAGCCGTCGCGGCGGCCTGACCGGCCTCACCGAGTCCACCG
Source organism: uncultured Moraxellaceae bacterium (assembly GCA_964591095.1). GTDB lineage: Bacteria > Pseudomonadota > Gammaproteobacteria > Pseudomonadales > Moraxellaceae > Fluviicoccus. The sequence goes on from CAZPZK010000129.1 coordinate 5,408, forward strand.
CCACCAGCCTGAACTCGCTGTTTTCCGTCGGCACCGGCGGCAATGCCCTGCATTTCAATGGCGTGACCACCGTGGGCTCGCTGTCCTTCGGTGAATGGACGCAAGGAACCGCCGCTCTCGGCAATCTGGATCGCTCCGATCAGACCATCGTCCTGGGTGAAGGGGAATACGAACCTTACATCATCGGGATCAGCGCGCCGCAATCGGTGCTGACCGATGCCGCCGGACACGGCACCCGGCTGTCCTACCAGTTGGCCGGCGGCACGATCGCCACCGCCACCAGCGGCGAAGCCGGCGTGCTCAGGACCCTGGCGCTGAATGTCACCCTGGCGCCGGTCAGCCTGGTGGATGTCGACTTCCGGCTGAGCATGGCCAGCACCGGTGACTACACCGCCTCTGCCCGCAACCTCAAGATCAACAACTTCAATCGCGATACCTCCTCCGGCTTCAGCCTGACCGGCTCCGGGCTCAAGGCGCAGGGTCAAGGCTGCGGCAGCAACGGTTGCTCGCTGCGCCTGGAGGCCTTTTTTGCCGGAACCGATCCGCAAATGGGAGCTGTTTACCTCATGGACCGTAGCAACGGCCAGATCAGCGGCGTCGCCGCCCTGGGCCTGACCGGAAAGGACACGGTGTCGCAATTGCTGGCGGATAATACGGCCGGCGCTTATCAGGCGGTCTTCGTCAAGCATGGCGCGGTCAGCCCGGTCTCCGCGATCAGCGCCGACTTCAGCGACAGCGGACTGTGGACCCGTGGCGAAGTATCCGCCGGTGATGTCTACGGCCCGGACAGCACCGCCACCCCGCCCGCGGGCAGCCAGGGCGTGGTGCATGCCGACCGCAGCCTGTCCTGGGGGCAATGGAGCAATGGCGCCGCCCATTTCGGCAACGGCAATACCGTTGACCTCAACAGCCAGGGCATTCACTACCTGGTCGGTTCCCCGACCACCTCCGGCAACCTGCCGACCACGCAACTCAGTTATAGCCTGATTGGCGGAACGCGACCGACCTTGGCCGCCTACGATCATTCCCCCGTATCGTCGGGCCTGTTAACCGGCGGAGGCATTCGGCTGGATTTCAGCCAGAATACCGCGGCGATGGACCTGAATATGACCTTCGCCGACGGCGCGGATCATGCCTTGGTTGCCGTCTCCGGCGCCAACGGACAATTGAATGGCAGCTCCATTGCTTTTGACGGCATGGATGTGACCGTCAGCGCCAACGGCGGCCCCGCCGTGGCCTGCACTTACTGCTATGGAAGCGCCGCCGGCTTTGTATCGGGTCAATTGGGAGACATGGTGGGGATGGGGTTTGCCGTGCAGAATGTGGACGTTTTGCAAACGGGCAGCGGTTCAATCAGCGGCATCGCCACGTTTGGCAATCCGCAACCCTGACCGTAGCGCGGCCCGGCTTTCCCGCCGGGCCGCATCAGTCAGAACTGATAACTGGCCTGCAGCCAGACCCTGGGCTTCTGGTCCTTGTCAGACACCGGAGCCTCGTTGCCACGCCAGGCGACATTCATCTTCAACCCCAGTCCCGGCAAGGGCGAGGCATTGACCCCCAGCCCGCCGCCGGAGAGGCTGCGGTGATTCGTCCCGGCGGCAAATGGCGTGTGGTTGATATCCACCGCTCCCGCATCATAGAACAGCACCCCCTGCAGCGACGGCAAAACGCGATAGCGCCATTCCGCCGTGGCCTGCCAGCCCTCGTCGCCCTGGCCTTCTCCCGAGGGATAGGCCCTCACGCCGCCAATACCGCCCAGCAGCATTTTTTCGGAGGAATCGAGGTTCTTGCTCGCCAACTGGCCGTTCAGGGAAAGATAAATGCCCTGCTTGTCGGACAGGGTGTACAAATAGCTGCCGCTAAACTCCGCCTTGGTGAAGCCGCCTTCCGTGCGCGCACTCAGCCGGTCGCGCTGACGTTCCTTCAAGGGATCAATCGACAACTGACCGGAGGTTCCGGACACTCGCCAAGCGCCGGCCCAGCTACCCTGCGTCCGGCTGCCGGATAAGGTCAAAACCAGATCCTGCACTTGCTTGTCGGTGGTCTGGGCATAAAGTCCGATCTCATCGCTGAGATCCCGTTGCTCCAGCGCCAGGTCAAACAGTACTTCACGCTGTACCGCCATCAACAGCGGATAACGGGCATTGAGGCCCACGGTCAGGGAATCTCCGTGGGCATCAAGAGCGGCAAACTGCTCCGCCAGCTCATAGCGGCTGAAGGCCGTCTGGAAGCCCACGCGCCATCCCCTGACGCCCAGCGGGGTATCCCATTGCGCCTGGGCATAGGCCAGCGCCTGGTCGCTGAGCGTGGCGCGAAGATCCAGACGGTCGCCGGAGCGCAACGGGTTATTCCACTGCCAATGTCCGCTCAGCCGGTTCTGGCCGGTGAAACGGATGCCGGTGTTGTCGAGCGAAAGATCCGCCAGGGTGCGTCGCCCCTC
>CAZPZK010000130.1:0-7837 GCA_964591095.1 uncultured Moraxellaceae bacterium
AGCGATCGACATTGCCCATCTCCTGCAGCCAACGGAAAATCGCCGGCCACTGCCAGGAGGACTCATCGACACGGGCATCGGCGCCCGCCGGCAGCACGCGCGGCAAATTACCGGGCAGGCCGCCGCCGGTGATATGGGCCATGGCATGAACCGGCATGGCCTTGATCAGCGACAGCAACGGCTTGATGTAGATGCGAGTCGGCGTCATGACGCGATCAGCCAGCGAGCGCCCTTCAATGTCCTGGTCCAGATCCGCCTGACGCACGTCGATGATCTTGCGCACCAGCGAATAACCGTTGGAATGAACACCGCTGGAAGCCAGCCCGATGAGCACATCCCCGGCCTTGACCTTGCTGCCGTCAATGATCTCGTCCTTCTCGACCACACCGACCGAAAAACCGGCCAGATCATAATCCTCGCCCTCGTACATGCCGGGCATTTCCGCCGTCTCACCACCGACCAAGGCGCAACCGGCCTGGAGGCAGCCTTCGCCGATCCCCGTGACTACGGTGGCGGCCGTCTCCACCGACAGATGTCCGGTCGCATAATAATCCAGGAAAAACAGCGGCTCGGCGCCACACACCACCAGATCATTGACGCACATGGCCACCAGATCGATACCTATGCTTTCATGACGGTTCAACTGCAGCGCCAGCTTGAGCTTGGTGCCGACACCGTCGGTCCCGGACACCAGCACCGGCTTGCGATAGCCCTCGGGAATTTCACACAGGGCGCCAAAACCGCCCAAGCCGCCAAGCACTTCCTTCCGAGCGGTCTTTTTGGCCACTCCCTTGATGCGTTCAACCAGATCATCTCCGGCTTCGATATCCACACCGGCATCTTTATAGCTGAGGGAGGTAGGGCTTTGGCTCATGGTCTTATCCAGAAGGGTCGGGCAACGGGCGCGCATTTTACCTTTTTGCCGCTGTTTCCTCTAGGGTAAAGCGCCAAATCCCGGTGTAATCCCTTCATTCGGTCGTGGACGCCACTGGAAAGCTTAATACCGGATGCGTTATGGTTGCCATTTTCCGGAGCTATTGTAACCATGCGCCTGCCATCGCAGTCCCTTAACCTCTTCGTTGCCCTGATGCTGTCCGGCACGGCCAGCGTGGAAGCGGCGCCCCCGCCCTGGACCGAGGATCTGTTGGGACTGACCGGTACGGCGACGGTTTTCGATACGCCCGTGGTGCGGGACGCCCTGCAATCCCCAGCCCCACCCGGCAACCTCGAGCAATTGACCCTCGCCGCCGGCTACCGTCCCTGGGCGGGCGCCCGGCTGTGGTTACTGTCGCTGGAAGGGCAAAAACTGCTCCCGGCACGGGCAGATACCGTGTTGAAGCAGGAAATGGATCGCCGGGGACTGGTGATCGACAAAACTCCGGACGGACAAGCCGCCGTCCTCAGCGCCCTGCTGGCAAAACCCGGTGCGGACCGTCGAGCATTAGCCGCCTTTTTCTCCTCGCAAGGCATTGACGGCGTGGTGGTTCTCTCGGCCGCTGCATCTTCCCCCTTGCGCTGGCAACTGATCATGCCCGAAATGACCCTCACCGGTGCGCTGGAATCCGGTGGACGGCAATATCTGCCGCATGTCTGGGCTGAAAACCTGGCTCTGCAATGGCAATGGCCCGGCCTCAAACAGGCCGCGCTGGTGCAGATCCGGGGCATCAACGGTTTTTCCGGATTCAAGCTTGCAGAAACGGCCTTAGGAACGGTCTGCCGGCAAGTTCGACTGCTGCGCATCCAGGGAGACGCCGTCAGTTTCGCATGCCAGACCGGCGCCCAAGGCGCGGTTCCCGAGCAAACGGGGAACCTCCCGCTAGTGCCACTGCCCTTGGCCGACCACGGCTTGGATGACATGATCCTGATGGGCAGGCAGCTCAGCGCGCGCTCCGCGGTTTACCAGTGGCAAGCCACTGGCGCCAACCCATGACCACGGGAAACCCATGCATCAGGATGTAATGCCATGAATGTCACCCTGAACCGACTGCCCCTGCTGGCCGGTATCGCCCTGTTGGTCTGGCTGGTCTGGGCGCTGCAAGCCATCCTCATGCCCTTCCTCACCGGCGCGCTGCTTGCCTATCTGTGCAATCCGTTGGTCACCCGGTTGATGACCCGATGGAAACTGCGGCGTTCCGTCGCGGTCACTGCGGTTTTCAGCACCCTGCTGGTCAGCCTGACGGTGATGTTGATCCTGTTGTTGCCGGCGCTGTGGCGGCAGTTCATTTATCTCGAATCCCGCCTGCCATCCTTGCTGCGATGGTTCAACCGTCAGGCGATTCCTTGGCTCGAGAAAACCTTCCGCGTCGATATCGACCGGCTGGACATGGATCTGATCAGCGGTTGGCTTTCTTCCTACTGGCAGGAGGCCGGCACCGCCGCGGGAAACGTACTGACCCGCGTCGCCCAATCGAGCATGGATGTGTTGTCAATACTGGGCCTGATCGCCTTGGTGCCGGTAGTCATGTTCTATCTGTTGATGGACTGGGAAAAGCTGGTGGACAATATCCGCGAACTCGTTCCGCGACAGCATGTCCACAAGGTCATGCTGATAGCCGCCGAGTGCGATGAAGTCCTTTCCGCCTTCGTGCGGGGACAACTGATCGTGATGTTGCTATTGGGCATCATCTACGCCATTGGCCTGCAGGTCATCGGCCTCAAGCTCGGCATTCTGATCGGTCTGATGGCGGGACTCGGCAGCATCATTCCCTATTTTGGCTTCATAGTCGGCATTGTCGCCGCTTCAGTTTCCGCGCTGTTCCAGTTTGGCTTCAAGATTGACCCGCTGCTGATGGTGGGCGCGGTTTTCATGATAGGACAGGTGCTGGAAGGCTGGGTCCTGCAGCCTTACCTGATCGGCGACAAGATAGGTCTGCCGCCGGTCACGGTCATTTTTGCCATCATGGCGGGCGGACAACTTTTCGGACTGGTCGGGATGTTGTTGGCACTGCCCGTGGCCGCAATAATCATGGTACTCTTGCGCCACGCGCATGACAGGTATCGCCGCAGCGAGTTTTACCAGCGCACGGACACGGCCGGGGCCGCAACCGCCAACAAAGAGTCCGATGCCTGATCAGGCCTTCCGGCACTTGATGCCGGTGTTACCATTTCCTGGATGTTTGTGCAATGACTGACTCTGAGAACAATAGCTATCCTCAACCGCTGCCACCCGAGGAATATACTATTGATGATCTGGCGCGCGCGGCCGGCACCACGGTGCGCAATGTTCGCGCCTATCAGGACAAGGGCATCCTGCCGCCTCCGGAGCGACGCGGCCGTACCGGCATCTATACTGGCGCCCACCTCGCCCGCCTTCGCGTCATTGGCCAATTGCTGGCCCGCGGCTATAGTATCGCCAACATTTCCGAATTGATCGCCGCTTGGGAAAAAGGCCACGACCTTCGCCAGTTGCTCGGGCTCGAAAGCGCGATTACCAGCCCCTGGTCCGATGACACGCCCACCTACTACGATGCTCTGGAACTTATCCAGAAGTTCGGCCCCAAGGTCACGCAGGAAGAAATCCTGCAGGCAACACGGCTCGGCATGATTGAACTGACCCAGGAAGACACCCGTTTCCGCGTTCCCAGCCCACGATTGCTTAATGCAGGCATCCAACTGGTCGGCGAAGGCCTGCCGCTGGGGGAACTCCTCGACATCATCGAGGGAGTGCGTAACAATGTGGAATTCGTGGCTGATGAATTGGTCAAGCTGGTAGTGCGACTGGTCTTTGATCCCTACGGCAAGGACAAGCTGCCACCCCCGGAAGATGTCGAACGACTGACCAACCTGATCTGGCGGCTGCGCCCGATCGCGGATATCGCCATTGCGGCGGAGGTCGGCCGTGCCATGGAAAAAGCCATCAATGACCATCTCAGCGAACGACTGGTAGCAGTGATGACCCACATGAAGGACGAACAGCGCTGAAAATGACAGCAGGCCGGCTTCCCTGACGCCAGTCTTGGGAAAGCCGGTCCAAGAAAAATGAAAAACAGGGCCGGATTCCTTATCTCATGTCACAGAAAAGCAAAAGACATACAAGCAGCGGCCCTCTACAATACGGCCACATAACAAGAACACCCGCTTCAGACCAGGAGAAAACCAGCATGTCACGACTTCAGGGTGCATCCATTGCCGCTCTGCTTGCCCTTGTTTCCGCAGGAACTCATGCCGACACGCTTCTGGTCAATACGACCGATGACGAAGATAATGTCATTGGCAAGCAATGTTCCCTCCGCGAAGCGGTCAGTTTCGTTCACAGCGCCGTCAAGATCCGCGCCGACCTGGAGCCGGTCGAGAACGCCATCACCGCCAAGAATCTGACGCTCAGCAACCTCACCGAAGAACTGAAGCTGAAAAAAGTCGAGATTGTTGACGCCACCGGCGCCGCCAAGACCCAACTGGAAGCGGATATTGCCCGTATCGAAAATGACATTCTGGCGGTCAAGGCGGAAATCGCGGTGCTCACACAGGCCAAGCAGACCATCGTCAATGAAATGACCGCGCTGCAGATCTACGGCTGCATTCCCACCTCGACGTCCACTACCGATGAAATTGTGATCGCCCCCAGCGATACCGCCTACAAGCTCACCACGCCCATCACGATCATGGACCCCTTGGTGATCAAATGGGACGACTCCACAAAAGCCGCCGGACAACTTTCCGACAACACGTCGGATGATTTGCAGCAGGTCCATCTCAAGGTGCAGGGCAATCATTCGGCCTTCATCCTTGATGACGGCATCGCCGACATCAAAAAGCGCCTGGATATCCGTCTGACTGGCCTGAAGCTGGAAGGCTGCCAGAATGCCGACAACAGCAAGGCTGCCTGCGCCGCCAACGGGGGCCTGATCATCAACCGGGAAAGTCTCAGCGTCACGGAGTCAACCTTGTTCCACGGTGGCGCCTCGCAAAAGGGTGGCGCCATTTACAACGACACCCTGGCTTTGTTGCACGTCGCCAACACCTCCATTGAGCGTAATTTCGCGCCGTCCGGCGCCGCGATCCATTCTGAACAGGCTGGAGTCTCCCTCCAGCAATCCCTGGTGGCTCAAAATGACGCCGACTCCGCCACGGGTACCGTGATCCGCATTGCCAGCGGGACGATCCCCACCGCCTCCGGCACGTCGACCAGAGCCACGATCAATGACTCCACGATCTCCAGCAATACCGGCGTGGCGCTTTCCGTCCCTCGTGAAGTCCGGCTGCTGGGATTGACCGTGGTCGCCAACAGCGCGGGGGTCGATTTCGGGTTCGATGACGTCAATACCAGCAACAGCATCATTGCAGGCAACGGCAGCGACTGTCTCAATGTTGGCGCGACCACCCGATTCAAGAACAACCTCTTCATCAGCGCCGGGTGTCCGACCGGGCTGGCGGCAGACGGCAACCGCAGGCTGACCGGCTCCGGAGACGAAAAGCTGTTTGCCGGTTCCGACAGCCTGGCCGCCACATGCGATGCGCCTCCGGCCAAGGGCCTGCTATGCCCGCTGGGCAATTATGGTGGCTCCACCCGCACGCACAAGCCCCGCCTGCTGGTCTCCTACAACGACTTTACCGAGTCTCCGATCGTCAACAAGGGCAGCACCGCGACCGGCACGACGGATTACGCCTGCTCCACCAGCGACCAGCGCGGACAGACCCGCAGCCTGTGTGATATCGGCGCGGTTGAACTGATTACCACCAATCAGGAAAAGCAGGGTCAGGATGTCATTTCCGGTGACACTGTCCGTTTTGACATGCGGGAAAAGATCGGGGATGGCGAATTGCTGCCGGAAGCCGATTGCGAACGCCTGGTCAAGGATCCGCGCGCCAGAATGGACATCGACGGCTGCCCGATCATCACTGCCGCCGCGCAAAAGGGCACGTTGAGCTTTGACAATGCCACCCATCAGGTCATCTATTCTCCGGACTCCGTTTACCACGGCTTTGACCGTTTCAGCTATGCCATCACGACAACGCTCAGCCGTTTCAGTGACGCAACCAACAAACAGACCCTGACCATGAGCGCCACGGTAGTCGCCGAGCCGGCTGGCGGTATCGGATCAAAAACTTATGCGGGCTCCTTCGGCTCCCTGGGACTTTCCATCCTGGCCGGATTTGCCCTGCTGCGTCGCCGGATGCGTGGAGGACAACAATAATGCGCAAAATCCATCCCCTGTGGTTCGCCATTGCCGTCATCGGCGCAACCAGCAACCTGGCTTCAAGCGCCGGCAACACAGTCACCAAGGTAACGACGTTCGATGACGAAAACGGGGAAAATCCCGCCGCTTGTTCCCTGCGGGAAGCCGTTCGGGCCAACAATGACATGACGGACTTTGGCGGCTGCGGCTTTGGGGGCAACCGCGAGAAAAACAGCATTCAGCTGCAAGACGGGGTCTACAAGATTTCTGAAAGCCTCGGCGCCATCCAGGTTAACCGAAACCTCAGTATTTTTGGCTTTGACAACGGAGATTATGATCACTCCGATCCGTTGACCGGGACCCGGCCACTACCCAAGCTGCCCTCCACCATCATTGACGGACAGTCGCGCACCCGAATTTTTGACAGCACCATGAAAGATGCCAGCCTCACCTTGAGCAACCTGGTCATCCGCAATGGCGGCAATGCCGGCGTTGACCGCGGCGGCGCGATCCTGGCGGGTGGCGTCGTCTCGCTGTTCCGTGTCATGATGGAAAACAACGTGGCCGGCGAACAGGGTGGCGCGGTCTTCCTGTCGGGACAAAACTCCACGCTCAATACCACCATCACCTCCTTCGACCATAATCTCGCCCCCAAGGGTTCCGCGTTTTCGATGTCATGCACCGAAAACTTCAAGCACACGGAAAGGGGTGTCGAAATCCTGCAATCTTCGTTTATTGAAAATGGCAGTCCAACCAGCCTCAGCGTCATCGAAGCGTGCACCAGTACAAACCTGAGTTTCAATACCACAACCTTTTCCGGCAATTTGGCAGCACCCATTGCGGATGAAGGTGCTGTTATTCGCTACATGAAAGATGTCACGACGTCATCCGGCATTATCATGAATTACGTGACCGCCATGGAAAACGGCAACACCCCTTTCATCGGCTACGGTGCCATCGGCAAATTGTCCCTGACCGCCAGCGTCATCGCCTTTAATGGCGGTAAAGGGTGCCATGCCTATACCTCGCATGCTACCTCACTGGATGGCAACTACAATACGTTGCAGGATTGTCCGTTTGTCTTCAATTCTCTCAGTTCCAATACCGACCTGACCGGTGTCAGCGGCGTCAGCCTCGCCAGTGAATTCGAACCGCTGGGTTACTATGGCGCCCTCACCCGCAATTACCTGCCTAAAACCACGTCTACTTATGTTCTGAACAAGGGGCCGCTATCCGACAACTGTCTCGGTAATGTTGACCAGCGTGGATCGATCCGTGATACCTTGGTCTGCGACCGGGGCGCCACCGAGCGCCGCGTACTGACCGCGGTCGAGGATGCCGACGCCAAGAACCTGGAAGAAACGGACCGCGCCATCATTGTCAGTGTCATGTCCAATGACATCCCCGGTGAAACCCCCAGCGAACGCCTGCGATTCGACGAAAACTACACCCTCGAAGTGACCGAGGGCGGCTGCACCGTGGGCGAGCGCAATCCGACCACCAAGTTGCTGCCCTTGCTCTACAAGCCGACAACCAACTCGTTGTTTGAAGGTTCCTGTTCCTATCGACTGCGCAACACGGTGACTGGGGAAACCTCCAAAGCTTCCAAACTGCGCTTCCAGATCATCAACATGCCGCCCAAGGCGGGCAATGACAGCGTGGTGCTTCCCAACGGCGCCTCGGCTGTCCAGATTGATGTGCTCCAGAATGACAGTGATGCC
>CAZPZK010000131.1:0-7741 GCA_964591095.1 uncultured Moraxellaceae bacterium
TCGCGCTTTACCCAAGCCAGTGGCCAGCCATGAAAATCCTGCTGCTCCTGCCGATCCGGGCTTACCAGTACGCCCTTAGCCCGTTGATGGGCGCCAACTGTCGTTTTTATCCAACCTGCTCTGCTTACGCCGAACAAGCCATTCAGAAACATGGCGCGTTTCACGGCGGTTACCTGGCTACGCGCCGCATCCTGCGCTGTCATCCCTGGGGAGGCAGCGGCTACGACCCTGTCCCTGAAACCTTTTCCTGGTCTCGTTTGGAATCTTGAATATGCAATGGGTTCGCAACCTGATATTGGTGGGCCTGGCTATTGTCAGCTATCTGCTGATTCTTGCCTGGCAAAAAGACTATGGCGCCGTCCCGGCGTCTCCGGCGGCGGCTTCGGCTGTGCCGGCGGCCGCCACCGACCTGCCGGCGCCACCGGCGGCGGTTGCCGGCGGTGACGTGCCGCCCGCTCCGGCATCCGCCGCCGTGCAGCCCCTGGCCGCCGCGCCGGTCAGCACGGCGCTGATCCGCGTCAAGACTGATGTGCTGGATGTGGCGATCGAACCTGCCGGTGGTGATGTCGTCAATGTCGCCTTGCCGGCCTATACCCGCACCGTCAACAGCAGCGATGCCTTTCACCTCCTGGAAAACAGTTCGCAGCGTGTTTTTGTCGCGCAGTCGGGCCTGATCGGCGTCAACGGTCCGGACGCCCGCGCCGATGGCCGTCCGTTGTACCAGGTGGAAAAGAATTCCTGGGAATTCGCGCCCGGCCAGCAGGAAATGCAGGTGGTGTTGAAATTTTCCGATGCGGCCGGCGTTGAAATTCAGAAAATTTACCGTTTCAAGGCGGGCCGGTATGACATCGGCGTTGCCTACAACATCATCAACCGTTCCACCGCGCCGTGGCGCGGCGCCATGTATGGCCAGCTGAAACGCGACAATACCGAAGACCCGAGCAAGAGCCATCAGGGCATGATGGGTATGGCAACCTATCTGGGCGCCGCCTGGGGCACGCCGGACAATACCTACAACAAGCTGGAATTTCAGGATTTTGCCGAGGAGCCGCTGAACCAGACGGTCAAGGGCGGTTGGACCGCTATCGTCCAGCATTATTTCGTCACGGCCTGGGTCCCGGATTCCCATGCCGCCAACCAGTTGACCAGCCGCCAGTCGCCGGACCAGCGCTTCCATTTTGTCGGCTTCACCTCACCGGAAGTGATGGTGCCCGCTGGCCAGCAGCAGCAACTGGCCGCGACGTTCTATGCCGGTCCCAAGGTTCAGGACAACCTCAAGCATCTGGCGCCCGGTCTGGAACTGACGGTCGATTACGGCTGGCTGTGGTTCATCGGGCAGTTGTTGTTCTGGCTGCTGAAGGCGATACACGGACTGGTCGGCAACTGGGGCTGGGCAATCGTCGGTTTGACACTGACGGTCAAGATCGCCTTTTTCCAGCTTTCCGCCAAAAGCTACAAGTCGATGGCCAACATGCGCCGGGTGACGCCGGAATTGCAACGCATCAAGGAACAGTTTGGCGAGGACCGCCAGAAAATGTCGATGGAAATGATGGCGCTGTACAAGCGTGAAAACATCAATCCGGTGTCCGGATGCCTGCCGATCCTGATCCAGATGCCGGTATTCCTGGCGCTGTACTGGGTGCTGATGGAAAGCGTGGAACTGCGCCATGCTCCCTGGTTGTTGTGGATCAATGACCTGGCGGCGATGGATCCCTACTTTGTGCTGCCCTTGTTGATGGGCGTCACCATGTACGTCCAGCAGCTGCTGAATCCGCAGCCGACCGACCCGATGCAGGCCAAGGTGCTGAAGATGATGCCGATCATGTTTACCGCCTTCATGCTGTTTTTCCCCTCGGGCCTGGTGCTGTACTGGGTGGTCAACAACACCCTGTCCATTGTCCAGCAGGCGATCATTACCCGCCAGATCGAGGGCGGTGGCAAGAAAGCCTGATCGCGCACAGCGTTCCCTGCCGAAAAAGGCCGTTCTCCGAACGGCCTTTTTTTATTAGGGTAGAACCCTGCGCCGAACCTTGTGGAATCTCCGGAATGAAACGCTTGACCCCTAATGACACCATTGCCGCCATTGCCACGCCCGCCGGTCGCGGCGGTGTCGGCATTATCCGTTTGTCCGGGCCGGATGCCCTGGCAATGGCCCGGCGGATGACCGGTGACCGGCCGCTGCTGGCGCGACAGGCGCATTTCCGCCGCTTCCGCGATGGCGCCGGCGAGGTGCTGGACGAAGGGATTGTCCTCTTTTTTCCGGGACCGCATTCGTTCACCGGCGAAGACGTGGTGGAGCTGCAGGGGCATGGCGGTCCGGTGCTGATGGACATGCTGCTGAAGCGGGTGCTGGCGCTGGGCGCGCGCATGGCGCAGCCCGGTGAATTCTCGCAGCGCGCCTTTCTCAACGACAAGATGGACCTGACTCAGGCCGAGGCGATTGCCGACCTCATTGACGCCGCTTCGCAGGCCGCCGTGAAATCAGCGACCCGTTCCTTGCAGGGCGCGTTTTCGCAACGCATCCAGACTTTGCTGGAGCGTCTGATCGAACTACGCCTGTACGTGGAGGCGGCGATTGATTTCCCCGACGAGGAAATCGATTTCCTCAGCGACGGCGTGGTGGCTGCGAAGTTGGCGGCGGTGATTGCCCATCTGGACCAGGTATTGCTGGAGGCGAAGCAGGGCAGCCTGCTGCGCGAGGGCGTGCGCGTGGTGATCGCCGGCAAGCCGAACGCCGGCAAGTCGAGTCTGCTGAACGCGCTGGCGGGCTATGAAGCCGCGATTGTCACCGATATCGCCGGTACGACACGGGATGTCCTGCGCGAGCAAATTCACCTGGACGGATTACCCTTGCACATCATCGATACTGCCGGATTGCGCGACACCGAAGACCGGGTGGAGCAGGAAGGAATTCGCCGTGCTTACCAGGAAATCGGGCAAGCGGACGGAATTCTGCTGGTATATGACTTATCCACAGAATTATCCACAACTGAAATTCCGCTGGAACTGGCCAAGCGATTCTTTGATCCCTTGCCGCCACCGGAAAAGCTGTGCTTTGTCGCCAACAAAAGTGACCTGGCCGGTCGGCCGGTGGCGGTGGAGGAGGTGGCCGGTTACCGCCATCTGACGCTGTCGGCGCGCAGCGGCGAGGGCATGCCGGCCTTGCGTGACCATCTGAAGGCGCTGGTGGGTTATCAGGATGCCGAGCACAGCCCGTTCATTGCCCGACGTCGGCATCTGGATGCCCTGCTGCGCACGCGGCAAGCCCTGCAGGCGGCGGATGCGCAGCTGCGCGGCCTGGCGCTGGGGGAATTGATGGCGGAGGATTTGCGGGCCGCCCAGCAGGCGCTGGGAGAGATAACCGGAGAGTTCACGGCGGATGATCTGCTGGGAAAAATTTTCGGGTCTTTTTGCATTGGAAAGTGAATAAGCGTCCAAGGGAGGCCGAGCGCTTCCCGACACCCTCTTGCAGGCATTGCAAATACTGCATATCCTGTCACAATAGTTCCTTACAAGGCCGGGTGAAGCCTGCTATATTTGTTCCCTGATCTGTTCCCGATGCTGAAAAAACTTGTTCCCTGACGTGGAATTGTTCCCGATTCAGGCAACGCAACGGGTGAGGGGTGAATCATGGCGTTTTCCGATACCGCGCTGCGCAACCTGAAACCGGCTGACAGCAACTACGAGCGCTCCGACGGCGGGGGCATGTATATCGAGGTGGCCCCGTCAGGCCGCAAGACGTGGGGCATCCGCTACCGGCTGGCCGGAAAGCAGGAGAAGGCCATCCTTGGTGAATACCCGGCCTATGGCCTGCAATCGGCCCGGCAGTGGCGTGAGGAAACCCGCGCCCTGGTTGCCAAGGGGCAGTCCCCGAACAAGGCCAAGAAGGCGCTTTTTGCCGGGGAGGGTGACAGCCTGCCGGATGAAGTCCGTCAGTACGCCGTGAAGTGGTGGAAGTCGGGGGAACTGGCCGGGGAAGCCCTGAAGTCGGACGCCGCCAGGGGGAACACGGTGGAAGCCTTCGCCTCGCAGTGGATAGCCGACGTGGTGACGGAGAAGGTGAAGAACCACGCGACCACCGTCCGCATCCTGCGCAAGGACGTGTTCCCGGCCATTGGCCATCGCCAGATAGAGAGCATCACCACCGCCGACGTGCTGGACATTACCGACCGCATCAAGGCGCGGGGCGCTGACCACATGGCCCTGCACACCCGCAATGCCCTCAAGCGCCTGTTCGCCTACGCCATCGCCCGCCAGAAGATCACCTTCAACCCTGCCGCCGCCATCGAGGCGCAATTCATCGCCACCGCCCGCAGCCGTGACGTGGCGCTGTCCCCCGATGAGGTGGGCAAGGTCATCCGCGCGGTATACCAGTCGAACATGAAACGCGCCTACAAGCTGGCGCTGCACCTGCTGATTCTCTGCATGGTGCGCAAGTCGGAACTGACCGAGGCTCGCTGGGAGGAGATCGACTTCGACAGGGCCGAGTGGACAATCCCCGGCGAGCGCATGAAAAAAGTCCGGCCCCACGTTGTTCCCTTGTCCGCCCAGGCGCTGGAGATGTTCCGGGAACTGAAGACCCTTTCCTGTGGCTCAGCCTGGATATTCCCCAGCCGGGGAACACTGGATCAGCCCATTTCCAAGAACACCCTCAACAACGCCATCCGCTCCCTGGAGATCGATGCGCGGGATTTCGTGCTGCATGACTTCCGCCGCACCGCATCCACCATCCTGCATGAGTCCGGGTTCAATTCCGATTGGGTGGAGAAGTGCCTTGCCCATGAGCAGAAGGGTGTCCGGGGCGTTTACAACAAGGCCGAGTATCTGGCCCAGCGCCGGGACATGCTGCAATGGTGGGCCGACCTGGTGGACGAGCAGACGGAGGAGGGGAGGCGGGTAATTATCGGGCGCTTTGCGAAGGCCCGGCCGGAGTCACCAGTGATTGAACCGAAGGAACAGCCGAAGCCTGTGGAGCCTGGTATCCGTCAGCAACGGCTTGCCTTCGAGTAACCGAATAGCCGCGCCTACTCCGACGGGAGGAATACCGGGAAACCCTTGCCCGGCTGGCGCGGCTACCTTTCAAGGGGCGCAATAGGGGCGCGTGATGGAAAATTTTCACGGGAGGCAATACCTTGATATTTCAGAGGTTTGTAATTCATGGGGAAAAGACAGAGATTATGTTTTAACTCTCATGGCAAACGAGGCTCTGATTCGGTACAGAGGAGATGTATACCCCTATGATTGGGAAACAAGAGACACTGATTGCTCTACAAGGTTCGTAGATGGATATTTCTGGATTCATGATCCGGAAGTGTATGCCTCACTGCGTTTTCTGATAGGGAATACCCCTAACATCACAGCCCTGTCAGTTGACAGGCTGATTCCGCACTTCGCCACTGTTGGCGGGAGAGCGATTCACGGCACCCATCGGCACAATCCGGCAGGCGACGACTTTGTGCCGGTTATGGATGGGGATGAGCCGGGAAGCATCATACTAGGGCAAGGGTGCCGCATTTATTTTTGGCGGGATCGAGTTGAGCGCATCGCCGAAGACAAAGGTATCGTCAGCGCGATTGACGAATCATCGCTGCCCATTGATGCCATCCTCGCACTGGAACGACAGCGCGATGAAGCTTTGGCGCGATGGTTGAAAAAATCCCTATGGAGTGAGGCCGAATTACGGGATTTTTGCTGTGGCATGTTTCCCGACCTGACCAGAACAAATACCACTGAATTGAACGATGCCAAAGAAGCCATTATGCGGGCCGTGCTGGCCAAGGAGTTGCCTTGCATTTCTCCCGCTGATGCTACAACAGCCGACAGGATGTATGGGCACGCCCGTTTCTTCCGTCCTGATGATGCTATCCGTTGGGCCAATATAACCGGGCTGTTCCCTGAATTCCCGTTCCCTTCCCCGGTTGAAGTCCCGCCAGAAGAAAAAGAACTTTCCTCACGGGAGGCAACCACCTATCTGAACATCATCGGGGGGCTGCTGGGGCTGATGCTGGGGAAGACCCCCGGCGGGAAGCCTCAGTCCGTGTACGATTCCCAGAACGCGATCAAAGCCGCTCTGCTGGCACATTACCCTGGACTGGTCGGGGAGCGAACCATTGATGACAAGTTTTCAGCAGCCAACAGACGCATTTCCGCATCGAAAATACCCTGACACGTGCCGCAATTGCGGTAGCTGACCGCCGCAATTGCGATGACCCGCCTAAACCCACCGCATAAATTCCGTAGCCATCACTTCCAACTAAGGCCGAACACGGCCCAGGAGTTATGGCTATGGCCGTCCGCTGCAATCCCCCGCAAGAAACCCCGCCCCGCCTGCTGCGCCGCCCTGTTGTCGAGGGGCGGACTGGCCTATCCCGTACCGGCCTCTACGACCGTATCCGCCGTGGTGAATTCCCAGCCCCCGTATCGCTTGGCGGCGCTGCCGTGGCGTGGATAGAGTCCGAGGTAAACGCATGGATTCAGGCCCGCATTGAAGCCAGCCGCACCACCGGCAAGGCCGCTTGAGGGTAGCAGCCATGAATGATTCTGAACTGCTGGCGACCGCCCGAGAATACGTCCTTGAACTGTTGTTCGCCCTGGACGAAAAGCAGGTCAGCCACAAACCCCGCCCTCATGCCGAGATCGTGGAGCTGCTGCATGACCTGCTGGAACTGATCGACCCGGCCAACGACTCCGACCATCCCGGAGGAACGGCAGCATGAACCGCATCAACACCATGGCAACCATCCTTGCCAACCAACCCGGCGTATCCGCCACCGCTCAGCGTCAGCGCCTGCTGGCGGCGCTGCAGACCATGGGGAACGTCACCACCTACGAAGCCTCGCGCCACCTTGACCTGTACGACCCCCGCGCCCGCAAGCATGAGCTTGTCGCCAGGGGATACGACATTGAAACGGTTCTGGAGCTGGTGCAGACCGAATGTGGCGCACACCACCGCATCGGGCGCTATGTCCTGAAGGCCATCCCCCAGGAGGCGGCAGCATGATCAATGCCACCACCGCGCCAGCCGAACCGCTTGCCATCATCCCCAAGGGGAAAACCCGCTGCATCATCGTCCGGCTGGCGACGTTCAAGGGCGTTACCCGGCTGGATATCCGTGAGCATTACCGAGACGACAATGGCGAATGGGCACCCACCAAGCAAGGGTTGGGATTCCCATGTGATGAGCGTGTCGGCCTGCTGATTCAGGCCATTCAGCAGGCGCAAGACCTGTTGGCGGGAGGTGCGCAATGAGCAACCACCTGATAACCGCCGACTTCAAAGGCGCAAGCGTGAGCTTCACCGATGACGGATGGATCAACGCCACCGAGATTGCCGACAGCTTTGGAAAAAATCCGCATGAATGGCTGCGCCTCCCGGCGACAAGGGAATACATCGACGCCCTCAGTGAAGACGAGGCTTCAAATACGGGAAAATCCCGTATTTGGTTCAAGACCAGGCGCGGCAATAACGGCGGCACGTGGCTGCATCCTGACCTCGCCGTCACTTTTGCCCGCTGGCTGGATGTTCGCTTTGCCATCTGGTGCGACCGTCAAATCCGCCAGGTTCTGACCCGCACCCACCCGCACTATGACAGGCAGCGCCTGCGCCATGAGGCCGCCAGTTCGTTCAAGGTCATGAGCCAGATCCTCAAGCTGACCCGTGACGAAGCCGGAAAGACCAGTGCGCCGCATCACTACAGCAACGAGGCGCGGCTTGTGAACTGGGCGCTGACCGGCGTGTTTTG
>CAZPZK010000132.1:0-7706 GCA_964591095.1 uncultured Moraxellaceae bacterium
TGCCATCCGATCATCTTCCAGCGCATCAAGGCGATCAAGGCGGAAAAGCCGAACCTGAAGATCGTGGTGATCGACCCGCGTGAAACCGCCACCAACGAAATCGCCGACCTGCACCTGCCGATCAAGTCCGGCGGCGATGTGCTGCTGTTCAACGCACTGCTGGCCGAACTGGCGGAGCGCGGCGCGGTGGATACGCTGTTCACCGCCGCGCATTGCACCGGGCTGGAAGCGGCCGTGGCCTCGGCCAAGGCTGATCGCGGCGACCGCGCCACGCTGGCGGAGCGGCTGGGCATTCCCGCCGAGCGCCTGACCACCTTTTTCGACTGGTTCACCGCCACCGAACGCACGCTGACGATGTATTCGATGGGAGTCAACCAGTCCAGCGCCGGCACCGACAAGGCCAACGCCATCATCAATTGCCACCTGGCCACCGGTCGCATCGGCAAGCCCGGCGCGGCGCCGTTCTCGCTGACCGGCCAGCCGAACGCCATGGGCGGCCGCGAGGTGGGCGGGCTGGCGAACATGCTGGCGGCGCACATGGATCTCGAAAATCCGTCGCACCTCGAGCGCGTGCAGCGTTTCTGGGGAGCGCCGTCGATTCCGGCCAAGCCCGGCCTCAAGGCGGTGGACCTGTTCGATGCCGTGCATGAGGGCAAGGTGAAGGCGGTGTGGATCATGGCCACCAACCCGGTGGTGTCGATGCCCAATGCCGACCGCGTGCGCGCGGCGCTGGCAAAATGCGAGCTGGTGATTGTCTCCGACTGCATCGCCGACACCGACACCATGCGGCTGGCGCACATCAAGTTGCCGGCGCTGGGCTGGGGGGAAAAGGACGGCACTGTCACCAACTCCGAACGGCGCATTTCCCGTCAGCGCGGTTTGTTGCCGCCGCCGGGCGAGGCGAAACCGGACTGGTGGGCGCTGTCGGCCGTGGCAAAGGCGATGGGCTATGCCGAGGCTTTTGCCTATGACCATCCGGCGCAAATCTTCCGCGAGCACGCCGCGTTGTCCGCCTTCGAGAACAACGCCGAAAGCGGTGTCCGTGACTTCAACATCGGCCTGCTGGCGCAGTTGGACAACCATGAATACGATGCGCTTAAGCCGGTGCAGTGGCCGGTAACGCCGGACGCGCCGCTGGGCACCGAACGCCTGTTCGCCGATAACCGTTTCTTCACTCCGGACGGCAAGGCGCGTCTGATCGCGCTCTCTTATCGTGCGCCGGTCAATGCGCTGTCGGCGGACTACCCGCTGGTGCTGAACACCGGCCGCATCCGCGACCAGTGGCACACCATGACCCGCAGCGGATTGACGCCGCGCCTGCTGCAACATATTGGGGAGCCGTTCGCGGAAATGCACCCCGATGAGGCAAAAAAACGCGGCCTGACCGAGGGCGGGCTGGTGCGCCTGTCCAGCCGTTGGGGGAAAGCGGTGGCGCGGGTCCAGTTCAACGCGGGCCAGAAGCCGGGTCATGTCTTCATGCCCATGCACTGGACCGGCGTGCTCAGCCGCAGCGGCCGTGTTGGCGCAATGGTGAATCCGGCGGTGGACCCGGTTTCCGGCCAGCCCGAGAACAAGCACACGCCGGTGGCGGCCGCGCTTTATCCCGCCGCTTGGCACGGCTATCTGCTCAGCCGCGCGCCGTTGGCCCTGCCCGCCGTCGATTACGCGGTGGCGATCCGGCTCGACAACGGCTGGCGCTACGAGCTGGCCAACGACCATGTCCCCGATGACTGGAACGGCTGGGCCGCGGCCTGGCTGCAGCAGCCGGAAGGGGAAATCATGGAATATCAGGATGTTACGCGCGGCATCCATCGCTACGCCTGGATCGTCGACGGCGTGCTGGCGGCGCTGGCCTTCTTCGGGCCGGAAGCCGAACTGCCGCCGCGCGCCTGGCTGCAGTCGCTACTGGGGAAGCCGGTGGATGCGCTCAGCCGCCGCGCCTTGCTGTCGGGCAAGCCCGCCGACCCGGACGCCGATGTCGGTCGCATCATCTGCGCCTGTTTCGGGGTGGGGGAGAAGACCATCACCCGCGCCATTGGTCAGCAAAATTTAAAAAATGTCGCGGAAATCGGCAAATGTCTGAAAGCTGGCACGAATTGTGGATCATGTCAGCCAGAGCTGAAAAAACTCATTCCCTGTGAGGCGGTTCCCGCCTGACAAACCCGTCCTCCGAACCGGCAACGTCGTCGGCGGTGGGACTTCAGCAACACCCGTACCCTTTTTGCAGACAACGTCGTCTGTGTGCGCCGCCGGAAACGCAACCGGTCGGACGCTTCCAGCCTTTAACCGCAGGAGACAGCGATGCGTATAGTCATGATTGGTCACGGCATGGTCGGACAACGTTTTCTGGAAACCCTGGCCGCCCGCGCCGGGGACATGGTGCACGTCACCGTCATTGCCGAAGAGGCCCGCCCCGCGTATGACCGGGTGCAACTTTCCGCCTTCTTCAACGGCAAGACCGCCGAAGACCTCAGCGTCACCCCGCACGATTTCTTCGACGCCACCGGCTACCAGCTGAAGCTGAACACCCGCGCCACCGGCATTGACCTGGCGGCCAAGACCGTCAGCACCGCCACCGGCGAAATTGTGCCCTTTGACAAGCTGGTGCTGGCCACCGGCTCCTATCCCTTCGTGCCGCCGGTGCCGGGCAACGACCGTGAGGGCTGCCTGGTCTACCGCACCATCGAAGACCTGGAAGCCATTCGCGACACCGCCGCCAAGTCGAAGGTGGGCGTGGTGGTCGGCGGCGGCCTGCTGGGGCTGGAAGCCGCCAAGGCGCTGAAGGATCTGGGCCTGCAAACCCACGTCGTCGAGTTCGCGCCCCGGCTGATGGCGGTGCAGATTGATGACGGCGGCGGCCGCCTGCTGCGCCGCAAGATCGAGGCGCTGGGTGTCGGCGTCCACACCGAGCGCAATACCAAGGAAATCGTTGATGGCGAAACCTGCCGCCATGCCATGAAGTTCGCCGATGGCAAGGTGCTGGAAACCGACATGATCCTGTTCTCCGCCGGTATCCGCCCGCGTGACGAACTGGCCAAGTCTTCCGGCCTCACCGTCGGCCCGCGCGGCGGCATCGCCATCGACAACTTCTGCCGCACCAGCCACGAAGACGTTTACGCCATCGGCGAATGCGCGCTGTGGGACAACAAGATTTACGGTCTGGTCGCACCCGGCTACAGCATGGCCGATGTCGCCTGCAACCACCTGCTGAACGGCCATCACAAGGAATTCCTCGGCGCCGACATGAGCACCAAGCTCAAGCTGATGGGCGTCGACGTGGCCTCCATCGGCGACGCGCACGGAACCACGCCGGGCAGCCTGACCTATGTCTATGTCGATGATCGCGCCGAAATCTACAAGAAGCTGGTCGTCACCTCCTGCGGCAAGAAGGTGCTGGGCGCGGTGCTGGTCGGCGACGTGGAAAGCTACGGCGACCTGCTGCAACTCAAGCTCAACGACATGGAACTGCCGGACAAGCCGGAAGTGCTGATCCTGCCCGCGATGGAAGGCAGCCCGCGTAAGGCCTTCGGTCCGGACGCGCTGCCGATGAGCGCGGTGATCTGTTCCTGCAACAACGTGACCAAGGGTGACATCTGCAGCGCCATTGACGGCGGTGTGAAAGACCTGCCCAGCCTGAAGGCGTCCACCAAGCTGGCCACCAGCTGCGGCGGCTGCTCGGCGCTGGCCGGTTCCGTCCTCAAGTGCGAACTGGAAAAGCGCGGCGTCGAGGTCAAGAAAGATCTGTGCGAACACTTCGCCTTCTCGCGTCAGGAACTGTTCCACCTGATCAAGGTCGAAGGCATCCGCAGCTTTGACGACCTGATCCACAAGCACGGCAAGGGTCTGGGTTGCGACATCTGCAAGCCGACGGCGGGTTCCATCTTCGCTTCGCTGTGGAACGAGCACATCCTGAAGAAACCGCTGGCCGGGCTGCAGGACACCAACGACTACTTCCTGGCGAACATGCAGAAGGACGGCACCTACTCGATCGTGCCGCGCATTCCCGGCGGCGAGATCACCCCGGATGGACTGATCACCATCGGCGCCATCGCCAAGAAGTACAACCTCTACACCAAGATCACCGGCGGCCAGCGCATCGACCTGTTCGGCGCGCGCATGGAGCAACTGCCGGTGATCTGGAAGGAACTGGTTGATGCCGGTTTCGAGTCCGGCCACGCCTACGGCAAGTCGGTGCGCACGGTGAAGTCCTGTGTCGGTTCCACCTGGTGCCGTTATGGCGTTGGCGATTCGGTCGGCTACGCCATCGACATCGAAAACCGCTATCGCGGCCTGCGTTCACCGCACAAGCTGAAGTTCGCGGTCAGCGGCTGCACCCGTGAATGCGCCGAAGCGCAAAGCAAGGACGTCGGCATCATCGCCACCGAGAAGGGCTGGAACCTCTATGTCTGCGGCAACGGCGGCATGAAGCCCCGCCACGCCGAACTGCTGGCCAGTGATCTCGACCGCGAGACGCTGATCAAGTACGTCGACCGTTTCCTGATGTTCTACATCCGCACCGCCGACCGCCTGCAACGCACCAGCGTTTGGCGCGACAACATGGAAGGCGGCCTGGAATACCTGAAGGCGGTGATCATCGACGACTCACTGGGCATTGGCGAAGAACTGGAGAAGCAAATGCAGTACCTGGTCGACACCTTCGAATGTGAATGGAAGGCTGCCATCAACGACCCGGAAACGCTGAAGCGCTTCAAGCCCTTCGTCAACAGCGACGAAACCGACAGCAACGTGGTCTTTGTCGATGAACGCGGACAAATCCGCCCGGCCACGGGCGCGGAGAAGAAGGGTCGGATTGCGGTGGCGGAAGTTTAAAACCCCCTGACCCCCTTTCCAAGGGGGATTCTTTACAGTCGCGGTAAGCGTGTTCGATTAACCCACCTCCTCATCCCCCCCTTGGAAAGGGGGGCAGGGGGGGTTTTAGAGGAACTCATATCATGTCGAGCAATCTCGTCAAAGTCTGCAAGGTCCACGATATTCCCGTCAATCTTGGCGTTGGCGCGCTGGTGAAGGGCGAGCAAGTGGCGCTGTTCCATCTGCCCACCGGCGAAATCTATGCGCTGGGCAATTTCGATCCCTTCTCGGAAGCCAATGTGCTGTCACGCGGGCTGGTGGGCGACCTGCAGGGGCAGAAGGTGGTGGCGTCGCCGATCTACAAGCATCACTTCAACCTGCAAACCGGGGAGTGCCTCGAAGACGCCGGGGTGAAGATTCCCGCCTATCCGGTGGTGGTGCGGGATGACGAGGTTTATCTCGCGGTCTGAACGGGCCATTTTGTCCCGCTGTCACCTGCTGCGAAATGGTGCAAGACTGGTATGATCGGCAACAGTGACTTGGAGAGCCACCATGACCGACGATCAGCCCGAACTGCCCGTTTCGCCTGAAATTCCGGAAAGTCCCCGACCGACGCTGGCGCGCCGCGCGCTGGAGCGCGCCACGGATGTGGCGGTGGCGGTGGCCGGCGTCGCCGGCGGCGCGGCCAAGACCGCCGTTGATGTCGCGGGCGGCACCGCCCGCGCCGTGGTCGAAGCCGCCGGGGAAGCCACCGCCGTGGTGGTGGAGGTGGCGGGTGACAGCGCCCGCACCGCGCTGGAGCTGACCTCCAGCGGCGCGTCCATGGCCGCCAAGCTGGCCGAGGGTAGCGCCCGCGTTTCCGCCCAGATCGCCAGTGAAACGGCGCGGCTGGCGGCGCAGATCGCCCAGGAAGCCGCCCTGCAAATGGCCCAGACCTACCTGGGCAAGTCCACCATGACCTTCGCCCTGCCGGAAAGCCTGATCAACAAGCACCTGCGGGAAATGGCGAAGGATTATGACTTTATCGACTACGTGACCGTCGATTGCGACAAGGATCGTCTGCTGGTAGTGCTGGACGGCCATCACGAACGCCTGATCTATACCGTGACGCTGCAGTTTGACGTGCTGGAATGCAAGGTCTCGCACGAGGAGAAATTCCTGTTGCTGCGGCTGGTGGACGAGGGGCTGGACGTGCAGATGCGCGAAGCCAATCCGTTGGCGAACTTCGCGCTGCGCCAGGTGGCCAAGCGCGGCTTCAAGATCGCCAACAAGATTCCGGTCTATGGGCCGATGGTGCAGATGCTGGACCGCTTGCCCGGCCTCAGCCAGGAAGGGCCGCGCCTGTGGCGGGTGGCGCTGCATGAAAGCCATCTGATCGACCTGCTGAACAACCG
This sequence comes from uncultured Moraxellaceae bacterium, assembly GCA_964591095.1. Lineage (GTDB taxonomy): Bacteria > Pseudomonadota > Gammaproteobacteria > Pseudomonadales > Moraxellaceae > Fluviicoccus. The sequence goes on from CAZPZK010000132.1 coordinate 6,204, forward strand.
CTCGTGGATGGTGGACAAGCTGATGAGCCTGAGCGACCTGAGCGTGCTGCCGGGGCTGTCGATTCTCAAGGACAGCCGGGAAATGCTGATCCGGCTGGTCAACCAGTTTGAAATTCGGTCGATGCGGGTGATGCCGGGAAGGTTGGAGGTTTTGATCGGAATCAATACGGATTGAGCCCAATCATCACGGTTTCAAACTGAAGAACACTCCAAAACTGTTCGTAACACTCAAATTACGACTGTGCGGCCATGCCTCAAGAACTCTTGTGTTCAGTTCGGTACTTCGTTGCTTGCTCGCTGATCTCCTCCACTGACCGGTGCTCCCAAAGCTTCCTCTGCCATAACGTATAATCAAACGGCTCCCGCATAATCAAGGTAATGAACCGTTCTGCCTCCACTTCACCCATGGCAAGGATCAGCGCCTCAACGCCTTTCAGTTTGATCTCGCTGTCAGTGATCATGATTCCAGCACCTTGATGAAGTCCACGGGGTTCATTGCAACAATCATAGAGGAGGCTGTCAATCGCTTTAGCAGTTGGTCATCCGTTGTCAGGAAGTAGTCGCATTGTGCCTCTATGGCGCATGCGACATGCAAGGCGTCCTTGGCTTTGATGCCATGCTCCCCGAGTGATCGGGCATGCGTCAGCACACAGGGACTGGCAGAAATATCCTGATACGAGAGCTGCCGCCAGCGGGCAATTGCCTGTCTGCGTTCTGCGAATGGATTCTGGGCGTTCTCAAAATCCAGAATATACGACCACACCAGCTTGAGTTGTTGCTGTTTGATCTGTTCTTGAATGTGGAGCTTGGCTTCCGTTTCCAGACGGACCCGAAGGCTGTCTTGTGCGTCAAACGGCCGGTTGAACATACAATTGTCAAGATAGACTGTCATCATGATAGCTGTTTTCCTCCTTAAGTCGACTTGGCTGGCATTTCCTATTAAACAGCCATCAAATTATGTGGCGGAAATCAGGTCACAAGCAACTCTTCCGAGAGGGCTAAGGCTGAGACAGACTACGGGCACGTAAAGATATGCGTTGTTGTCGGCATGAGCCTCTGTCCCCAAATGATAAAAATCTGACCTCAACGCACCTGTTTACCTGACGGTCGTATTGTTACTTTCAATGCATACATCAGCCAATGATACATTGAGAGATTGCCATGACCGCAGCCGCCACCGAACTTCACAGCACTCCGGCCCCCAAGGCCGCCGCCCGTCAAGCGCTGGGCACCACCGTCAACATTCCGCCGCGCCGTCTGGATTTCGAGTTCAAGGCTGAACAAAAGCCCCGCTACTTTTACGGCAACGACCCGTTCCTGTCATCGTTCTGGAACACCTTTTCCTCGCTGCTGCCCCAGGGCGAGTTCTTCTTCGTACGCTCGGTGCGCGCCTACCGCGACCGCATTACCGACCCGACGCTGAACGCCCAGGTTTCCGGTTTCATTGGTCAGGAAGCCATGCACAGCAAGGACCATGACAGCTACAACAAGATGCTGGTGGAA
>CAZPZK010000133.1:0-7688 GCA_964591095.1 uncultured Moraxellaceae bacterium
GGTTTTCCCCTTGTTTCCCTGAGATGTTGCGGATATTGTCGGACAACCTTAACAAGCGCCTGCCGAGGTTTGCCGTGTCCCGATTTCCGCATTTGTTGCAACCACTGGATCTGGGTTTTGTCACCTTGTCCAACCGTGTGATCATGGGTTCCATGCACACCGGGCTCGAAGAATTTCCTCCGGAGCGGCAAGCGGCATTTTTTGCACGACGCGCGGAAGGCGGTGTTGGCCTGATCATCACCGGCGGCATCGGCACCTCTGAAACTGGGGTTCTTGGCCCCGGTATGTGCAAGCTGACGAACGAAGATGAAGCGGCCAAGCATCGTGTGATCACCAAAGCGGTGCATGAGGCCGGCGGCCGTATTTGCATGCAGACCCTGCACGCCGGCCGCCAGTCCTATCATCCACTGAACGTGTCGCCTTCGGGCAAACCGTCGCCGATCTATCCCTTCCCGCCGCAAAAAATGACGGTGGAGATGATTGAGGGCGAACTGGAGAGCTGGGTCAATACCGCGGCACTGGCGCAGTATGCCGGCTACGATGGCATCGAGATCATGGGATCAGAAGGCTATCTGATCAACCAGTTCCTCACTACGCGCGGCAATGAGCGCGATGATGAGTGGGGCGGTGATTTCCAGCGGCGCATGCGCTTTCCGCTGGAATTGATACGCCGTATCCGCGCCCGCGTCGGCGAGCGCTTCATTCTGGTCTATCGCCTGTCGATGCTGGATCTGGTGCCTGACGGTCAGACGTTTGACGAAGTGATCACGCTGGCCAGGGAGGTGGAAAAGGCCGGGGTCAACATCATCAACACCGGTATCGGATGGCATGAAGCCAAGATCCCGACGATTGCCACGATGGTGCCGCGCGGCGCGTTCACCTGGGTGACGCGCAAGGTGAAGGAAGCGGTAAATATCCCGGTTTCCGCGTCCAACCGCATCAATATGCCCAGTCATGCCGAGGATATCCTGGCGCGCGGCGATGCCGATATGATTTCGATGGCGCGTCCGATGCTCGCCGACCCCGACTGGGTGCGCAAGGCCGCCGCCGACAAGGAGGAGGAGGTCAATACCTGTATCGGCTGCAATCAGGCCTGTCTGGACCATACCTTCCAGTTGCTGCAATCCACCTGTCTGGTCAATCCCCAGGCCTGCTACGAGGATCAACTGATCTATGTCCGTACAGACAAGCCCAAGCGACTCGCGGTGATTGGCGCCGGCCCCGCCGGTTTGTCCTTCGCCACCGTGGCGGCCGAACGCGGTCATCATGTCACCCTGTTTGATGCGGACTCGCGAATCGGTGGCCAGTTCAATGTCGCCAAGCAGGTTCCCGGCAAGGAGGAGTTCAACGAAACCTTGCGCTATTTCGGCGCCATGCTCCAAAAACAGGGTGTCACCGTCGCGCTGGGCAAGCGTGTCAGCGCCGAGGACGTTAAGGATTTTGACGAAGTGGTGCTCGCGACCGGTATCGTGCCGCGCAAACTGGATATTCCTGGGCTGGATCACCCCAAGGTGATGAGCTATCTGGACGTCCTGCGGGATAAAAAGCCGGTTGGCGCGCGCGTGGCGATTGTCGGTGCGGGCGGGATCGGCATGGATACCGCCGAGTATCTGGTCCATGACCCGCATCATGTGCCTTCGAGTCTGGATATAGATGAATTCTGCAAGGAATGGGGCATTGATCGCACCCTGACGGCGCGTAGCGGCATCGAGGGCGTGCGGCCGGAGGTCAGTCCGAGCCCGCATCAGGTCTGGTTGTTACAGCGCAAGGCGAAAAAAATCACCGGTCCCGGCAAGACCACCGGCTGGATTCATCGTGAGGCCCTGCTGAAAAAGCAGGTACAGATGGTGACTGGAGTGGAATACCGTCGGATCGATGACGAGGGCTTGCACATAACGGTCAATGGTGAGGAGCGGGTGCTTCCGGCGGATACGGTGGTGATTTGCGCCGGACAGGAGCCGCAACGCGAGTTGCAGGCGGCGCTGCTGGCGCTGGGTAAGACCGTCCATCTGATTGGCGGCGCGGATGTCGCGGCGGAACTGGATGCCAAGCGGGCGATCGGCCAGGGTGCGAGATTGGCGGCGACGGTTTAAGGCGCCGGAGCCAACCCCCGGGGTGGCGGGACCGGATCGCCGGACCGCCACCGGTGCCTCATGCGGCTGTGTTCCCGTCCTCGGCGGTCTTGACCCGGATGACGCTGTCGCGGATACGCTTGCCATTCAATCGCTTGATGGCGGTCTTGGCGTCCATGTGCTTGGGCATCTCGACAAACCCGAAACCCTTGGAACGTCCCGTTTCCTTGTCCAGAACGAGGTTACAGCCCTCCACCAGCCCGTATTCCTCAAACAACTGACGCAGTTCGGACTCGGTTGTCTCGCGCGAAAGATTACGTACCAGGATTTTCATGGAGTTTCCGGAAGATAGGGGATCTGATCGGTATTGTACGGGCTGATAGCGGGTTTAGACAGAAATCTTGCAACGGAATGCCCGCAGTCCTGGTTCTGGCTACATCACAGGGCCTGGCAGTCGCAATATCCTCCCGCCTTCCGGCTTTATAACTTTTGCTACTGTTAATATAAAGAATTATTTCTTATCCTGTTGCCCGCCATCCGCTATCATTTCATCATCCCCCGCAAGCAGCCGTCCCGACGAAATGACTGATTCCTCGCTGATTTCCAGCAGCAGCAACACGGCAGGCCTCTCGCCGGAAGCGATTGACGAACTCAACCGGCTTTATGCCCCTCTGGATTTCGAGGCGCGTATCCACCGTCTGTATGATGATTTTGCCCCGGACAAAGTGCTGGTGACTTCTTCCTTTGCCGCCACTTCCGCCTATTTCCTGCATATCATTTCCCGAATCCGGCCGCAGCAGGTGGTCCATTTCATCGATACTGGCTTTCATTTTCCCGAAACCCTGGCGTATCGGGACTTCTTGGCCCGCGAATTCGGGATGGTGGTCGAGGATGTCAAGCCGGATCCGCATCACCATCAATACGCGGTCAGTGAAAAACTCTGGGAAACCGATCCGGATCTGTGCTGTGCCGTCAACAAGGTGCAGCCATTGGATCTGGTCAAGGCCCGCTATGATGTCTGGGTATCCAGCCTGATGGGGTGGCAGACGGATCACCGTTCCGGTTTGCCGGTTTTCGAGGAGCGACGCGGCATCATCAAGTTCAATCCGATGATCGACGTCACCCGCGAGGAGCGCGATGCCTACATCAGCGAGCATCAGCTGCCTTTCCATCCGCTGGTGGCGGAGGGGTATTCCTCCATCGGTTGCACCCATTGCACCGCCAAGGGCGATGACCGCGCCGGTCGCTGGCAAGGCAAACCGAAAACCGAGTGCGGCCTGCATCTCTAGTTGCCGGCCCTATCGGTGCGGCTTGCCCGGAACAGCCGCACCGCCATTCCCAGCGCCAGCATTTGCAGGCCGGCGCACAAAAAGAAGGTGACACCCAGTCGCCAGTCCTCCCGGGGCAGATGCCCGACCTTGGCCAACAGCGTGGCACCGATCAGCGGCGCGATGACGATCATGATGCTGTTGATGCCGTTCAGCGAACCCTGCACCAAGCCCTGTTCGCCGGCGGTGGCGGCTCGCGAGATCAGGGTTTGCAGCGCCGGGGTGACCGCGAACGACAGGAAGTTGGCCATGATCACGGGAAACAGCCAGAGGCTGTTGGTGATCAGTCCATAGCAGAGATAGGCCAGGGTCGAGGATGTCAGTCCGAGCATGATCAGCCGCATTTCCCCGAAACGATGGAGCAATCGGCTCATCAATACCCCCTGGACCAGCGCCGAAGTCATGCCAACGACAAACAGCGCAATGCCGTTTTGCCAAGGCTTCCAATCAAAGCGGAATTCGGTGTAGAGCACCCAGGTATTTTGCAGGATGAACTGGGACAGCGACGCCAGCATGAAGATCAGCACCAGCGGTGCAACCCCTTTCAATTCCGATAAATGCGCCAGCGCGCTCAACGGGTTGATTCGTTGGAGGGTCAGCGGCGAGCGGCGTTCCGCGCTGAGCGACTCCGGCAGGACATAATAGCCGTAAAGGACATTGATGAAGGACAGTAGTGCCGCCACCATGAATGGCAATCGCAAATCCTGTGATCCCAGTAAACCGCCAATGACCGGTCCGAAAACAAACCCGACACCGAATGCCGCGCCAATGGCGCCAAAGGCCTTGCCACGCTGCTCTGGGACAGTGATATCCGCGACATAGGCATTGGCGACGGAGAAACTGGCGCCGGTGGCGCCGCTGACCACGCGGGAGAGCAGTAAGAGGAGCAGGGAATCGGTGACCGAAGTGACAATATAGCTGAAGCCGAGTCCGGCCATCGACAACAGCAACACCGGCCGCCGCCCATAACGGTCGCTGAGCGCGCCCAGCAAGGGCGAACACAGGAATTGCATGATGCCATAGGTGGTGGCGAGCGCGCCGAACCACCAGGCCTGATCATCCGGATTGGCTGTCAGGGTGCCGACCAGCGAGGGCAGTACGGGGATCATCAGGCCGATCCCAAGTACATCGAGGAAGACCGTCACCAGAATGAAGCGCAGGCTGGCCTGGTGTGCGGACATGGCAGCGGATCTCAGAGGGTGAATTTGTCGCCGAGATAGACTTTGCGGACAATCTCGTTGGCCAGGACCTCATGAGGCGTGCCTTCCGCGATCATGACACCGCTGTTGACGATGTAGGCCCGTTCGCAGATGTCGAGGGTTTCCCGGACATTGTGGTCGGTGATCAGCACGCCGATACCGCGGCCCTTGAGGTGGGTGATGATGCTCTTGATGTCCGCGACCGAAATCGGGTCGACACCGGCAAAGGGTTCATCCAGCAGGATGAAAGCCGGTTCAGCCGCCAGCGCACGGGCAATCTCGGCGCGACGGCGTTCACCGCCGGACAGGCTCATGCCCAGACTTTTCCGGATATGGGTAATATGGAATTCGTTGAGTAGTTCCTCCATCTTTTCCTGCCTTTGCGCCGGGCTGATGTCCTGGCGGGTCTGCAGGATCGCCATGATGTTCTCCTCGACGCTCAGCTTGCGGAAGATGGAAGCTTCCTGCGGCAGGTAGCCGATGCCCTTGCGTGCGCGGCCGTGCATTGATTGCAGGGAAATATCCTCGCCTCCCAGCAGGATACGGCCGCGATCCATGGGAACCAGCCCCACGATCATGTAAAAACTGGTGGTTTTACCGGCTCCGTTGGGACCCAGCAAGCCGACGATTTGCGCCTGTTCCACCTGCAGGCTGACATCCTTGACCACCGTCCGGCCCTTGTAACTTTTGGCCAGATTTTCCGCGCGCAGGATTTTCATGGCGCCGGCTCTCCCAGCTTCTTGCTGATCCGGCTGTTCTTGGGAGGCGGGGGGAAGCTGAGCTGCACCCGTGTCTGCTTGTCGCCTCGGGCTTCGATTTCACCGCGTTCCAGGCTGTAACTGATGCTGGCGCCCTGGAAACTGGCGCCTTCCTGCCGCAACCGCGCCTTGCCGTTGAAGGTGACGATGCCTTCTACCGCCTGATAGGTCACTTCCATGGCTTCGGCGACCGCCGGGCCGTGATCCGCGCGGGGACGCTGTTCAAAGGAGGCCGGATTGCCGCGGGCTACCGCGCTGACAACCGTCCCCTTGGCATCCATCGTCAGCACCAGTTCATCCGCGCTGATGCGCAGGCTGCCCTGTTGCACCAGGATATTGCCGCGATAGACCGCGGTACCGGTTTTTTCATTGAAGCTGGCCTGATCGGCGGATACATTGACCGGCTGGTCCCGATCCTCGGGCAATGCCAGGGCGGACCCGGTAAAGGACAACAGCAGGCAGAGTTTAACGACGTGGCGGAATGACATAGGTTCCCCTGACTTGGGCGGGCAGTTCAAGGACTTCCCGGCGGATATCGGCGGTCAGGCCGAGGCTGGAGAGTTCGCTGGCGCCGCTGCGGACCGTGACGGCGGCCGAGGTTGACAGGATCTGGGTCTCGCGGTTGGCGAGCAATGAGGTGGTTTGCAGGCTGACAGGCAAATCGCCCGTGATCGAGCGTCCCCGGACCTGCCCCTGCAATTCCAGTTCATCATTATTACGTCGCGTCAGCGCCCGGTCGGCTTGCAGTTCCCATCGCGCCGCGCCATCCCGGTACATCTGCAGGATCGGCGCCTTGACCACCCCGGTGTCATTCTCCGGGAAATGGCGCAAGGACCTGGCTTGCAGGCGCTCGCTGATCTTTCCCTGAGCGTCGGTGCGCAGGGCCGAGATGCCGTCAATCTCGTAGTCGGGCAAGCCGGAGGCGTTGGCAAACGGCATGGCCAAGGGAGATTTGCCGAAGCCGCCCCAGAAATAGCCCGCTCCTCCCAGGAGGAGCAAGCCGGCGGAGAGGCTGACGACGTTGCGGATGTCCATGTTTAATCCAGATAAGGCGCCAAAGCGTCTTCATAGAGGCCCTGAGCCTCCAGGATCAGATCACAGATCTCGCGGACCGCGCCGCGTCCGCCCGCCGCCATGCTGACGAAATCCGCATGGCGCCGTACTTCCCGGTGCGCATTGGCGACGGCCATGCCCAGTCCGGCGGCGCGAATGGCGGGGATGTCCGGCCAGTCATCGCCGACATAGGCCATCTCGTCAAGCGGGATGTCGAGCTGAACGGAAAGTTCCTTCAGCGCCACCAGCTTGTCTTCGCGACCTTGCAGCAGCAAGCCGATGCCGAGATTGGCAGCCCGGCGCTCGACCAGTCGCGTGGTGCGGCCGGTGATGATGGCGATGCGGATGCCCGCGTTCTGCAGCATCTTGATGCCATGACCGTCCTGCGTATCGAAGGTCTTGATCTCCTGGCCGTCTTCCGTGAAATAGAGCCGGCCATCGGTGAGAACGCCATCGACATCAAGCGCCAGCAGGCGGATATGGCGGGCTTTACCTGTAATACGAACCGATTGCATCAGACCACTCCCGCTTTCAGCAAATCATGCATGTTGAGGGCGCCTACGGGCTTGCCGGCGTGATCCACGACAATAACACCGTTGATCTTCTTTTCTTCCATCATGGCCACGGCTTCCACGGCAAGCAGGTTGGGGGACAGTGTCTTGGGCGAGGCATTCATGACCGCCTGGATCGGGGTAGTGCGGATATCAATATCCTTGTCCAGACAACGCCGCAAATCGCCATCAGTGTAGATCCCCGCCAGTCGTCCGTCGTCTTCCACAACCGCCGTCATGCCCAAGCCCTTGCGGGTCATTTCCAGCAGGGCGTCGCGAATCAGGGTGTCCTTTGGCACACTGGGCACGCCATCGCCCTTGTGCATCAGGTCGGAGACTTTCAGCAGCAACTTTCGTCCCAGAGAACCTCCAGGATGCGACAGGGCAAAATCCTCGGCGGTAAAGCCGCGAGCCTCCAGCAAGGCAACGGCCAGCGCGTCTCCCAGCACCAGGGTTGCTGTCGTACTGGAGGTAGGCGCCAAACCCAGGGAACAGGCTTCCTCGCTACGTCCGATTTCCAGGCTGACATCCGCCAGTTGCGCCAGGCTGGACTCGCCATTGGCGGTGATGCTGACCAGTCGGGCGTGCATCCGCTTGATGAGGGGAACAATGGTCAGGACTTCCGCCGTTTCTCCGGAGTTGGAAATGGCAATCACCAAGTCCTGTCCGGTAATCATGCCGAGATCGCCATGACTGGCCTCGCCGGGATGTACAAAAAAGGCGGGAG
>CAZPZK010000134.1:0-7372 GCA_964591095.1 uncultured Moraxellaceae bacterium
GATGATCCGCCGCCTGGAAGCAATCGGTTTCCGTATTGAGCGCCTGCGTTTCGGCGACGTCGACAATTTCTGGGCGCGACGCGGGGATGAGGCTCCGGTGCTGGCCTTCGCCGGGCACACCGATGTCGTGCCGACCGGACCGGTGCAGGACTGGGTCAATGACCCTTTCCAGCCGGAAATCCGGGACGGCATGCTATACGGTCGCGGCGCGGCGGACATGAAAGGCTCCCTGGCGGCGATGGTGGTAGCCTGCGAGAACTTTGTGGCGCGTCACCCCGACCACCGCGGCTCCATCGCCTTCCTGATCACCAGCGATGAAGAAGGCGTCGCAGTGAACGGCACCGTCAAGGTGGTCGAGCATCTGGAAGCGCGCAAGGAAAAGATGACCTGGTGTCTGGTGGGCGAGCCGTCCAGCAGCCAAACCGTAGGCGACGTGATCAAGAACGGCCGTCGCGGCTCGCTGAACGGCATCCTCACCGTGCTGGGCGTCCAGGGCCATGTGGCCTACCCGCAACTGGCCGATAACCCGATCCATCGCGCCGCCCCCGCCTTGGCCGAACTGGCGGCGGAACTCTGGGACAACGGCAATGATTTCTTCCCGGCAACCAGCTTCCAGATTTCCAACATCAGCGCGGGCACCGGCGCCAATAACGTCATCCCTGGCGAAATGAAGGTGGTGTTCAATTTCCGTTTCTCAACGGAAGTCACCGAGCGCCAATTGCGCGAGCGCACCGAAGCCATCCTCAACCGTCACGGCCTGAAATACCGGCTGGACTGGAGCCTGAGCGGTCAGCCCTTCCTGACGGCCAAGGGAGAACTGGTGGAAGCCGCGGTGGGCGCGATACGCGAGGTGATGGCGATTGAAACCGAACTGTCAACCAGCGGCGGAACCTCGGACGGCCGCTTCATTGCCCCCACCGGCGCCCAGGTACTGGAACTGGGTCCGGTCAACGCCACCATCCATAAAATCAACGAATGCGTCAGGGCAGACGACCTTGATCGACTGACCCTGATGTACGAAGGCATCCTGCGGCGGCTTCTGGCATGAACCCGTCCGGACGCTGCTTCAGCGTCCGTGCCCTTTCCAGTGCATCATGCTGGACGTGATGCCCAGGGTATGCGCCGCCTTGTCCCAGAGTTTCTGCGGCAGGGCGCCGCGCAGGATATCCACCGACTTCACCATGAACGGCTCCTTGACGTAGGCATGGTTCCTCTCCACCCCCTCCATGATCTTGGCGACAATGCGGTCGGGATCGAGGAAAGGCAGCAGCGTCGGCGTGCGCACGCCATCAAACATGCCGGTGGCGATATAACCCGGACAGACCGCCGTGACGCCGACGTGGTCGAAACCGCGCTCCTGCAACTCCAGCCGGATGGACTCGGTAAAACCGATCACCGCCCATTTGCTGGAGGAATAGGTGGCGCCAAAAGGCAGGCCGACAAATCCGGAAGCACTGGCGATGTTGAGAATATGGCTCTCGGCGCTTTCCAGGATATCGGCGAAGAAGGCGTGAGTCATTGCCACCACGCCGACCGTATTGACGGCGTAAGTGGTCAGGTGCTTTTCGATCGGCACCATTTCAAATACGCCGCCAAACACCACGCCGGCGTTATTAACCAGCACATCAATGCGGCCGATCTCGCGCTTCACCCGTACGCGGAAGGCGCGGATATCATCCACCCGCGCAACATCCAGCCGGAAGCCCCAGGACTGGCGTCCGGTCGCCCGGATTTCCGCCGCCACCTTTTCCGCGCCCGCGCCATCAATGTCCGCCACGATGACATCACTGCCCCGTCCGGCAAACGCCAGCGCCATCAGACGCCCGATACCGGCGGCGCCGCCGGTCACCACTACTTTCTTGCCGTGAAACTGCTTCATTGCAGGTTTTCCCCATGTTCCGGACACGTCTTGCCAATGCCATCCGGATCCAAGGAAAGGCGAGGCCGGCCAAGACGCTCGCGCCCGCCTGAAATAGAATATTTACTCTAATTCCGGGTCGCCTGCCTAATATGGCATGACAATGCTATAGTTGGCCAGCCCCATTCCAGAACGGAGACACCGCCTCATGGCCTTAAGGATTCACCATCTCAATTGCGGCACCCTGTGTCCGCATGGCGCCCCGCTGATCAATGGCCACGGCTCGCTGCTGGATTCCGGACACATGGTCTGTCACTGCCTGCTGATCGAAAGCAACGACGGACTTGTGCTGGTGGATACCGGCATGGGCGTGGAGGATGTGCGCCATCCGGCCAAGCGGCTGGGACTGGGTTTCATGGCGGCGGTGCGCCCGCTGGCGGACTGGCGCGAGACAGCGCGGGTTCAGGTACGCAACCTGGGCTTTGATCCCGAGGATGTCCGTCATATCGTCGTCACCCATCTTGATCTGGATCATGCGGGCGGCCTGGGGGACTTTCCCCAAGCCCAGGTCCATATCTTTGAACCGGAATACCGGGCAGCGCTGCACCCCACCCTGCGGGAAAGCCAGCGTTACAAGCAGCACCACTGGTCACACCACCCGAAGTGGGTCACCTACCGCACGGAAGGTGAATCCTGGAAGGGCTTTGAAAGCATCCGCGCCATTCCCGGACTGGACGATGAGATCCTGCTGGTGCCCTTGACCGGTCATACGCGCGGCCACAGCGGCGTGGCGGTCAACACCGAGGACGGCTGGCTGTTGCATTGCGGCGACGCCTATTTCCATCACAACCAGATGGCCGACACCCCCTCCTGCCCGCCGGGACTGGAAGTTTTCCAGCGGATGATGGCCATGAACAACACCGACCGGGTGCGCAACCTGCAGCGCCTGCAGGCGCTGGCCCGCGAGTCCACCGGCGATGTCCAGCTCTTCAGCTCACACGACCCGCTGGAACTGGCGCGCTACCTGTAAGTCCCAGCCATCATCCCCGCCCGCCGGACCTCTTCAGTCCGGCACGTCCCCGCGATGCAGGCGCTCCAGCCCTTCCGCCATCAACTGGCGGAGGTGCCGCGACAGCGCACGGGCATCGCGGCCATCCACCGAAACCCTCGGCAGCACCAGCAACTCCACCCGCATCGGCCGTTCCTTCAACACCCTCATCAAGTGCTCTGTAAACTCGTCATCCCCGATAAAGGGCGCCACCGAATGCAACGCCCCCGCCTCGTCGCGATAGCACAGCACCACGGGCTGGATGTCGGCGCCGGTCACGCAGGCCGCCTGGAACAGCTTGTGGAAAAAGGTCTTGAGCTGACGGCCATCGGTGGTGGTGCCTTCCGGGAAGAACAGCACGGATCGGCCCGCGCTCAAATGCGCCGCCATTTGCGCGGACACGCCGTTGGAGTCGCCTGAGCCGCGCTTGATGTACAGCGTCCCCGCCGCCCGGGCCAGATGCCCCACGACCGGCCAGTCCGCCACTTCCGCCTTGGAGAGGAAACTGACCGGAAAATGCGCGCCGATCACCGGGATGTCCATCCAAGACACATGATTGCTGACCCAAAGCGCCGGTCGGGGATCGGGTTGGCCATGCACGCGGATTTCCAGGTTCAACACCCGGCACATGCGTCGATGCCAATAGCGGATGACGGGTTTCTGAAAGGGCAAGTGCTGGACAAACAGGGCGCCGCTGGCAACGCCCAGCACAAAGCCGGCGCCGATATGCGCCCCGAGACGGGTCAGCCGGCCGGCTACCTGCAACTTTCCCACCGGCGACTTGACAACGGACATGCCTTTCTCCTGAAAACGGAATGCGGGCATGTTAGAAGCGAATGGACGACTTGTCATCAGGCGGCCTTGAGGAATCGCTGGGCATAGCGGCCGGCCAGGGTCGAGACATCCAGCACGATGAACATGTCGGCGCAATTGAACTCGGCATCCCAACTGGCCTCGCCCCCGATCTTGGCATTCATGCGCAGATAGGCTTTCAGCAAAGGCGGCAGGCTGGCGCTGACATCACCGCACAATGTCGGCAACTGGGGCGGACAACGGCGGGGCCGGACGCGCCAGTCTTCGGGAACAAACTGTTCATCCTGCAGGGTTTTGACAATGGCCTGGTACCGGCCGGCATCCTCGGACAAGCCAATCGAAGCGCATCCGATCAGATAGGCAAAATTCTCTTCCGTCAGGAAATCCGCCAACGCCGACCACAGCACCGTGATGGCCGCGCCGGAGCGGTACTCGGGATGTACGCAGGTGCGCCCGATTTCCAGCACCCGGCCCTGCAGGCGCGGCAGCAGCGGGCTGAGATCGAACTCCGCCTCGGAATAAAAGCCGCCGGTGAACACCGTTTGCTCGCGACTGAGCAGGCGTGTCGTGGCGATCAGCCGCTGCTGGCGGGTATCGTAGACGTTGATGTGACGGCAATAGGGGTCAAATCGGTCACAATCCAGCCCCTGTGGATGAGCGAAACTGACGCCGTACTCCGCGCCGAAGACGTCGGCCCGCAGTCGTTGCGCCGCCTTGAGCTCGACCGCGCTTTCCACAAAGCGGGCAACAAAGCGCGGCGAACGGGCTGCAGCGACATCCGCGTGCCGGACAGCGGTCATGGTTCCGTTAAGCATGGCATCCAACCTTCTCTGCTGAAGTCATGCGCGCAGCATGGAATCCGCAGGTTTAGGGTTGATGAATCCGGAATGACAAAATCAAGACAGCTAACCACACGCTTTCCCGCCGCCGGCAACGCGCTGCTTGTCGAATCGGAATTTCCAGGTTGACCACTGCTTCACGGATATTCCGTCCCGCTACCCGTAGACTGCACAAAAACCGATAACAAACCGCAAGGGAATTGCCACCACTGACAGGTGACAACCATGAATGTCCGCTTTCTCCCGTTAGCGCTGGGTATCCTGATGGTCTCGGGCGGCGGGCTGGCCAGCGACCTTCCCCGAGCCCTCTCGACCGGCAACCCCCTGCTGGTCGACACCGCCGAGGAACTATACGCCCCCATACTGACCCAGATCGCCAACCTGCAAAAGCAGCAACTGGCGGCGGTCAACCGCGTGTTTGCCAGCAACGCCATTAACTACCCCCCCGGCCAGAGCAGCCAGATATTCAATATCCTGGATCTCAACAAGACATGGCCGCTGGTCACCGGCAACAACAACCGTCATCTGGCCGTTGCCGGGCGCGAGGGTTATGGCTATTACACGGCGTGGGGTTCCAACATTCCCGACAAGCTGCAGACCGGCGGTCTGAATGCCGCGATGGCGACGGCCTTCAGCAACAACCTGGCCTACGTGCTCAAGGTCAAACCCTATGCGCTTCCGGCCACACTGCAAGTGACGCTGGCCTTCATGTCCGGCAGCGAACTGACCAATACGCGCAACTGGTTGAAGAGCCGGTTTCCGAACTGGACCGTCAACACCTGCAATGATCCCGCCGCGCTGAATGTCTGCCTGATGGGCAGCCAGCTGATCCTCAGCGCCGACAGCATCAGCGACGCCCAGGCGCCGCTGGCGGCCGCCACCCTGTTATCCGCCCTGCGCGCGGGCGCGGGCATGGTGTACCTGCACAATCGCTGGAGCACCAATCTCTTTTCGGAGACCTTGGCGCAATCCCTCAAGGTGGAAATGCCCTATGCCGGCAACTGGTTTGCGCAGGACAGCGCGCAATGGGTCAACGGCGCCGCCATGCTGGCCGGAGACAACACGCTCAAGCAACTGGCGCGCTTGACCCAACACCTGAAGAACAATGACTTTCCGGCGTTTGACTGGAGCCGTTGCACCAGCAGCGTCGGCACCACCAGTTGCCAGGAGGTTCCCGGCCTCGCCAGCGAGTTTTCGCTGGCGGCGGACTATCTGCGCGCGACCTTGAGGCAGGAGGAACAAAACGGCCGCTTCCTCTTTCGTCTTTCCGGCAACAGCCTGCTGAAACTGTTTGTGCTGCTGGGGGATAAATACCGTCAGCAAACCCGCTATCCGCTCGACAAGCAATCCGGCGGCATCTCCTTCCTCAAGGCCTATCTGGCCGACCATCTCAACGTCAACCTGCGAGCCGTCAACCCGCCGCAAGCCGACACCGGCACCTTCAGCAGCCCGCTGCCGCCCGGCACCGCCACCGTCAGTCGCGATCTGGTGATTGACCTGGGCGCAGCCTCCCACAACCGCAGCACCGGACTTTACGCGCTGCCGGGCACCGCGTTGCAAATTACCCGGCTCGATACCCAGCCGGTGAACGTCGGCATGTACCTCAACTCCATCCGCAGCGGCTCCACCCGGCAATGGAACACCAACGGCCTGGCCCGTCCCAAATACCTGCAGTCCCCGGTTTACCCGGTCACGACGACGGCATTGACCCTCGTTTCGCCTCATGGCGGACCCGTTTATCTCAGCGTGCCGCCCGGCAGCGGGCAGATCCGCCTGCGGATCAAGGGCGCCGCGGCCTACCCCTATCTGGACAATCTGGGCAGCGCGACCGCCATCAGCACCTTTCAGTCCGCGCTGGAGAGCAGCCCGTTCAGCTGGGCAGGCATCCGCACCGACTTTGTGGACATCAACTCGCGCAATTCCATGTTGAAACAGACCATCAACGGCGCGCCATATAACGGCAATCTGGGTCTGGCCATGAGCGATATCTGGACCTACATGATCAAGGGCACCTATGAACTGGCCGGTTTCAGCGGTTCCGGCCTCAGCTTGCCCGCCGCCGTGCAAGCGCGCTGTACCAGCCTGGGATGGGATTGCGGTCATGCCGTGATCCACGCGCGCCCGGCGGTACAGCACATTACTGTTGATACCCTGGCGAATTGCGGTTCCGGCTGTTCCGGCAACCCTTATGACCAGGACTGGGCCTTGTCGCCGCTGGGCTGGGGAGAAACCCACGAGATCGGTCACAATTTACAGCGCGGCCGGCTAAAGATTTACGGTGGTAAATCGTCGGAGGTTTCCAACAACATTTTCCCCAGTTACAAGGGCTGGCAGTATTATCAGGCCACCGGCATCAAGGTGGAGCATTGCACGCGCGGCCATGACCCCAAGCTCTACACTTGGCTACAGGAGGCCCATAACACAGCGGATCCCGCCGCGGCCATGTACCAGCGCCTGTGGTCGCAGACCGGGATTTACGACAATGCCTTTGAACGGTTGGCCTTTTACCTGCAATTGGCCTACGCTGCCAACCCTGTCAGCGGCCTTGATAACGGCTGGCAGGTTTTCCCGCTGATGTACCTGCATGAACGCCTGTTCAGTGAAGCCATCAAGGATGCCGCCAGCTGGAGCGCCAACCGCCAGAAGCTGGGATTCGGGACTTATGCCACGGCTCCGACCGGAATTGACGGCAATGACTTCATGCTGATCAGTTATTCGCTGTTGACCGGGCATGACCAGCGGCCCTTCTTTAATGCCTGGGGCGTGACCTTCAGTGCGGCCGCCAGCCAGCAGTTGGAGGCCTTGGGCCTGACC
>CAZPZK010000134.1:7382-7671 GCA_964591095.1 uncultured Moraxellaceae bacterium
CACTGCGGCCCCCTGGCTGTCACCGCCCTGCCCGTCAACGGTGTGACCACGCCCTGAATGACGGACGGCACAGGGAAGTGTCGTCCCGGTTATCCATTCACGCCACAATTTGCTACTTTCATCACATTTTTTTGGCCAAAATCCTTGAGCTTGCATAAGCTTTCAAATGACATGCACGGACCTGTCCGCATGCCACCATCTGGAATCCGTGCGCGCAGGAACAAGGACCATGACCAGCCCCTCCCCATCGGACCACGCCGGCGATCACCCGCCATCTCCTGACGAAGCC
>CAZPZK010000135.1:0-7646 GCA_964591095.1 uncultured Moraxellaceae bacterium
GGCTTGAGCATCCGGATCCGGGGTGAACTCGGCCTCCTGCGTGAACAACAGCGAGAGCAGGCGGACCAGGGCCGGGATATCTTCCACGGTGGCGGGGACGATGGGCATGCGGATACTCTTGGCCGGGGGAAAGGCAGCCCTATTATCCATGATGGGAGCGGCTTGGGCACGGGATGGCGTCAATCCGCCAGCGCCCGCCACTGCTGCACCCCCTCGAGCGCCGAACGCCAAGAGAATCCTGCTCTGCCCCCCTTTTCTATTCTTTTTCTATTTCCTGACCCCCTTTTCTATTTGCATGAAGCAAGCCCTGCACGGTTGTAATCCGTATGCAATTGATATGTATTTACAAATATAAACAAGAAGCAATATCATTCGTACATCTTTACACTTCCGGACACATTTCCATGTCTTATCCGCGACTCGCCCTTCTTTTGCCCGGTCTGTTGGTGTTGGCCGGGTGCCTGCCCGATGCTCAGGAACCGGCTGCGCCGACTCCGCCGGCCGTCGCGGTGGTGACGCTGGGCAAGGCGCTGTTCAATGACACCGCATTGTCCAGCGAAGGCAACCAGTCCTGCGGCACCTGCCATGATGCGGCAACGGCCTTTACCGACCCGGACAAGAGCCTGCCGGTATCCAAGGGCTCCATCCATAGCCGCCTGGGCGTCCGCAACACCCCCATGGTGTCCTACAGCATGTTCGCGCCGGCGCTGAAACCGACGGTCGAAGACGGCGAAATTCTCTGGATGGGCGGCCTGTTCCTGGACGGGCGGGTCGATTCGCTGGAGGAGCAGGCGACCCAGCCCTTCTTCAACCCCAATGAAATGAACCTCGCGGACAACGCCGACTTGCTGGCGAAGTTGCGGGGCAGCCCCAATGCCGCCGCCTTCAAGGCGGTTTACGGTGAACATGCGCTGGATAACGGCAAGGCCGACCAGGTGCTGGCCCAGGTTGCCGAGGCCATCGCCGCCTTCGAGCGCACACCGGAAGTCAATCCGTTCTCGTCCAAATACGATGCCTACATGGCCCGCCAGACCAACCTGACCCCGCGGGAGCTGGAAGGCCTGAGCCTGTTCGTGCGCGCCGACAAGGGCAATTGCGCCGCCTGCCATGTGCTGAACCGCGGCCCGAACGGCGAGCCGCCGGTGTTCACCGACTTTACCTATGACAACATCGGCGTGCCGCATAACGCCGCGATCACCGCGCCCGATGCCGATGGCCTGTTCACGACCGGCCGCACCGCCGACGATCCCAACCGAGACAAGCTGCGCGGCAAGTTCAAGGTGGCGAGCCTGCGCAACGTGGCCAAGACCAGTCCCTACATGCACAACGGCGTCTTCACCGACCTGAAGACCGTGGTGGAGTTCTACAACACCCGTGATACCGACCCGGCGCGCTGGGCGGCCTTCGGGGCGCAGGAAGTGCCGGAGAACGTCAACCATTCCGAACTGGGCAACCTGGGCCTGAGCGATCACGAAGTCGATGCGATCGTGGCGTTCCTGCAGACCCTGTCCGACGGTTATACCCCCTGATTCATTCCTTTTTTTGTTGAATATGGAGACTAGTCTCATGCGATTTCCTGTCCCGACCCTGTTGGCAACCCTGATCGCCCTGCCTTTCGGCCAGGCACTGGCGGCGGAGGGTGATATCCAGTCCCTGCGCGCGGAGCTGGCCCGCCAGCAGTCCCTGATCACCGCCCAGCAGGCCAAGATCGAGGCCTTGGCGGATTCTCTGGACAAGGGGCAGGGCGCCCAGGCCGGAGAAGGCGCCACCCACGTCGGTTTTTACGGCGAAGTGCACTACAACTATCTGAAGAAAGCAGACCCGGTCATCGGCAAGAGCAATTTCCACGCCCACCGCGCGGTGATCCTGCTGAGCCATGCCTTCAACGACAACCTGCATTTCTACAGCGAAGTGGAGTTTGAAGGCGCGCCGGACAGCACCGAGATTGAAACCGAGCTGGAACAGCTGTTCATCGACTGGCGACTGAACAAGCAGGTGTCGCTGAACATCGGCCAGTTCCTGCTGCCGGTGGGCTTGCTGAATGAAAGCCACGAACCGAACGTGTTCTACGGGGTGGAACGCAACCCGGTCGAGGAAAAGATCATTCCGGCTACCTGGTGGGAGAAGGGCGTGATGATCCGCACCCTGCCGAGGGACGGTCTGGCGGTGGATCTGGCGATTCACAACGGCCTGCGGGGCGATGTTGCGGGCCTGGGCGGCGATGACGGCTTGCGCGAGTTCCGCCAGGAGTTTGGTGGTTCGAAAGCCGACAATCTGGGTTATACCCTGCGCGTGAAGTATCAGGGCATCCGGGGATTGGAGCTGGGCGCATCCGTGCAGCGGCAGGACGACATCAACAACGGCGCGGCCAGTCCCGACAAGGCAGCGGCGATCCTGTGGGAAGCCCATGCCAACTGGAGCCGGCAGGCCTTGACGGTGAAGGCGCTGGCCACGCAGTGGTCGATTGACGGCGCAATGGCCAAGGCCGCCGGTGCGGACAAGATGACCGGCCTGTACCTGGAGCCGTCGTGGAAAGTGAATGAGCAGGTGGGCGTGTTCGCCCGCTACAACCAGTGGAACACCGCCGCCAATCTGGCGGGCAAGGATGACGAGCAGCAGGTCAATGTCGGCCTGAACTACTGGATTAGCCCGCAAGTGGTGCTGAAGGCGGATCTGCAGGACACCAACCGGCCCGGCGATGCCGGTGACGGTTTCAACCTGGGCATGGGGTTGAGTTTCTAAAGGCGCAACAGCCTGCCGCTTCAGGGGTGGAGGCGGCCATCATGCATTGCCGGGGGCCTCGAAAGGGCCCTTTGACTTCTCGTCGGTGATGCTGGCGCGCGCCCGCCGCAAGCTGGCGGCGATCGTCACGACCATGTCCTCCAGCAGGGTAACCGGGTTCAGGGTGAACTCCGCTTCCTGAGTGAACAACAGGGAGAGCAGGCGGCTCAGGGAAAATCGTGCTCTGACCCGCTTTTCCCGACCCGCTTTTCCTCTGACACACCTGACGCCGGTCAAGGCCCGGGCTCCTCCGCCGCGTTCCAATAGCCCCCCTCCGGTTCAACCACGGCGAGGCAGGGCATGATCAGGCGGTCCCAGGAAGCATTCAATTTCTACTCCCATCTGGCGGGCATGGCGGCGGCGGCGGTCGGCGCGGTGTTCCTGGTATCGCGCGCGGCCGGATCCGGTTCGCTGTGGATTCCGGCGCTGGTCTACGGCCTGTCCAGCGTTTTCCTGTTTCTGGCCAGTTCGCTCTACCACGCCTTCAAGCGGCAGGACAACGAAGTGTCCTTCTGGCGGCGCATGGACCGTTTCGCCATCTTCGTGATGATCGCCGGGTCGTATACGCCGGTCTGCGTGCTGTTCCTGCCCGAGTCCTGGCGCTTGCCGATGCTGACCGCCCAATGGGGTCTGGTGGCGGCGGGCTTGCTGATCCAGATTTTCTTTCCCCGCGCGCCGCGCGCGCTGATGACGGCGCTGTATCTGGGCATGGGCTGGCTGGTCGCACTGCCATTGAAAATCCTGCTCGGGCACATGACCGCCCTGCAAATGGGGCTGCTGATCGGCGGCGGCGCCGCCTTCACGCTCGGGGCGCTGTTCTACGCCTTGCGACGGCCGTTGATCCTGCCCGGCGTGTTCAGCTTCCACGAGCTGTTCCATGTCATGGTGCTGGTCGGCGCGGGCTGTCATTACGCCATGATCTACAACGCCGTCTCGATCCTCGCGCCGGTCTGACCCGCATGAGCGCCGCCGTGTCCGACCGCCTGCAAGGCTTGCTGGACGCAGAGCAGGAGCGTTTCCTCCGCGAGCGCGAACAACACTTCCTGCCGGATGAAACCCGTCACCCCCGCGTCGGCGCGCCGATCTTCCTGCCTGGAGACGGCGACGGCGTGTTGCTGGTGCACGGGCTGATGGCGGCGCCGGAAGAAGTGCGCGAATGGGCGGAAGACCTGAACGCGCGTGGTTATACCGTCTACGCCCCGCGCCTGGCGGGGCACGGCACTTCGGCGACGGATCTGGCCGGGCGGCGCATGGAGGAATGGCTGGAGTCGGTGGAGCGCGGGCATGCCATTCTGGCGGAAGGCTGCGACCGGGTAGTGATCGCCGGGTTCTCCACCGGTGCGGCGCTGGCGCTGGCGGAAGCGCTGCGGCATCCCGAACGGTACATGGCGGTGGTGAGCGTCAGCGCGCCGCTGCGCTTCGCCTCGCGCAAGGCCTCCCTGGCCGAAGCGGTTCAGGGCGCCAACCGCCTGCTGACCGCGCTCGGGCTGGGTCGCTGGCGCAAGGATTTTGTCCGCAACCCGGCGGACAACCCCCACATCAATTACTTGCGCTGCCCGGTCAGCGGCATCGTGCAGATCCGTCGCCTGATGCGGCGGGTCATCCGTGATTTACCCGCGTTGAGCTTGCCGGTGCTGGTGCTGCACGGCGACCGCGACCCGAAAGTGGACGTGCGCGGCGGCCGCGAGCTGTTCCGGCGGCTGGGCTCGCCGTGCAAGCGCTACCGGGAAATCGACTCGGCGCAGCATGGCATTGTGCGCGGCGCGGTTGGGCGGGAGGTCTTCGCCGAAACGGCGGCGTTTTTCGCCGGGTTGGGGCTGCTGCCGGTTCGGGACGTTGTCTGATCGCGGTCCCGGACATCGCGTCACCGCCGGTGCAGCAGGATCGTCACCAGCAGCGAGGCGTCGGTCAGCGCGCAGACGGCATGCGGTTCGGCATCGTCCAGATAAACCAGGTCGCCCGGCTGCAACGTCTGGCGGCGACCGTGCGCGTCCAGCGCCACCTCGCCCTCCAGGCACTGGATCGTGATCAGCCCGGCGGCTTCATGCATCGGCGTGGACTTGCCGGCGGGCAGCACGAAGCGGAATACCTCGAAGTGCGGGGCGCGCACCAGGGTGACCGACTCGGACGCGCGCAAGGCGGCCCCGAGCGGGCGGACATTGACAATTTCACCGGAAGCCGCGTGCGTCAGGGCCATGGCCGTCTCCTGTCTGTGTGGGATCAGTGGTCCGGGCGGCGGTCTGGCCGTCGCCCGGACCGGGTTCAGTGACATCCCCCGCCACCGGCGCCGCCGCCGCCGCACCCGCAGCCCTTGCCGCCGGGCACCGGCGCGGGTTCGGCGTTCGCCGGACGGGCCGCCAGTCCCTCGAACAGGATGTTGTTTTCCAGATGGATATGCTGGATCAGGTCGTCACGGAAGGCGGCCAGCCCCAGGTACAGCGCCCGCCAGGTGTTGCAGGCGTTGACCGGCGGCGTGATGTTGTTGGTCAGCCGTTCCAGCTCCGCCAGCGCGCCGCCGTGCTGCACATGCTCGGCGCGCATCACGGCAATCGGGCCTTCCGGCAGCCCGCCGTGGCTATTGGCCAGCATCGGGAACAGGATCTGTTCCTCCTTGGCCATGTGGCCTTCCAGCTCCATCTGCATCTCCGCCAGCAGGTTGGCCAGCCCGACCGGACATTCCGGCTTGGCGCCATGTACGTATTCCACCCGCTGCGCCAGCCGCAGCAGTTCCGGCAACTGGGCGCGGTGCTTCTGGTGGAAGTTCGTCAGCAGGTGGTCGATCAGTTTGGCATTGCCCGCGCCGCGCCAGTCACCGCTGGGGCTGGCCCCGGTTTGCAGGGCTTCCAGGCGGGAGGCCAGCGCCGCCGCGTCCAGACCGCGCGCGGCGGCGGCTTCGCCCAGACTGCGCCGCCCCTCGCAACAGAAGTCCAGCTTGTGTTCGCGGAACAGCGCGGTGGCGCCGGGAATGGACGTGGCGAGCGCGCCGAGGGGTTGTTGAAGCAGGGTCATGACAGTTCTCCCGTAACGGGTTGGAGTAAAACAAGGGATTCAGGACGCATCAGGATGCGGCGCAGCGCGGTTTCCCGGCCCAGCAGGTCGCGCAGCGTGTAACGGTCGAGGACGGCGTACATCGCCTCCACCGCCTCCAGCAGCGCCGATTTCAGCGAGCACACCGCCGCGATGCGGCAGTCAGAGCCGCCGCATTCCAGGCATTCCACCAGCGGGATGTCCGCCTCGCAGCGGCGCACCACCTCGCCGACGTTGATGGCGGCCGCATCGCGGGCCAGGCGGATGCCGCCGCCATGCCCCCGGAAGGCCTCGATGTAGCCCTCGCGCGCCAGCCAGCCCGTCACCTTCATCAGGTGGTTGTCGGAAATGCCGTAGGCCTGCGCGATTTCCGCCCGTGTCGACAACTCGCCCGGCTCCTGCAGGCCGAGGTAGATCAGCGTGCGCAGGCTGTAGTCGGTAAAGGTGTTCAGTCTCACGTCGGGTCGGTCTCGCGGCGGGCTTATAAGTAGTATCTGAAATGCATATTATGGGGCAGGCACCGCCAATGCAACGTTTCGAGCCTTCTGAAAGCGCGACCTGACCGTCAGGACAGGGTCATCCCAACCCTTCGGCTAAATCCCACATTTTTTGTATCAGATTGACCCCAAATGATAATTCCTGACACCAAATAACCTACAAAGCGTACGGTAATTGCCTCTAGGATTACATCGAGCAGTGTCACAGATAGTGATGATGCTGATGCGCCTGACGACACGCGCAGGCGGCGAGCGAACCAGAACCGAGAGACTAACCATGACAGAGCCACGCAAGCAAGTTGATGTCGCCATTATCGGCGCCGGTTTTGCCGGGCTGGGCACCGGGATCGAACTGAAGAACGCCGGTATCCTCAATTTCGTGATTTTTGAAGGGGAAGAGGGCGTCGGCGGTTCCTGGCGCACCAACACCTATCCCGGTTGCGCCTGCGACGTCCCCTCGCACCTGTACAGCTACTCCTTCGCGCCCAACCCGAAATGGCCGGAAGCCTTTTCGCGGCAGGAAGACATCCGCCGCTATATCGAAGAGTGCGCCAACCAGTACGGCATGGACCCCTACATCCGTTTCTCCACCCGCGTCACCGACGCCAGCTTTGACGAGCAATCCGGCCGCTGGGTCATCACCACCGACGACGGCCAGATCACCGAAGCCCGCGTGCTGGTGCCCGCCACCGGCGCGCTCAGCCACCCCAAGTATCCCGAGATCCAGGGCATGGACACCTTCCAGGGCAAGGCGCTGCATGCCGCGCGCTGGGACCCGTCCATCGACCTGCGCGGCAAGCGCGTCGGCGTCATCGGTTCGGGCGCCTCGGCCATCCAGGTGGTGCCGAACATCGCTGCGGAAGTCGCCGACCTGAAGGTGTTCCAGCGCACGCCGTCGTGGGTGATGCCGAAGTTCAACCGCACCTTCACCGAGAAGCAGCAGCGTGACTGGGCCAGGCATCCGTGGAAGCAGAAGGCGCATCGCCTGGGCCTGTACTGGACGATGGAGTCGGCGCTGCCCGCGATCCTGTGGTATCCGCAACTGCTCAAGGTGGGCGAGCTGATGCACAAGCGCGCCCTCAACAAGCACATCCAGGACCCGGTGCTGCGCCGCAAGCTGACCCCGGACTACAAGGTCGGCTGCAAGCGCACGCTGGTTTCCGACGACTGGTTCCCCGCCTTTGCGCGACCGAACGTGCACCTGATTACCGAAGGCATCCAGGAAATCACCCCGGCGGGTGTGCGCACCAGCGACGGTGTGGAGCATCCGCTGGATGTCATCATCTACTGCACCGGCTACGAGATTGGCGCACCGGCCTTCCCCTTCGCCATCAAGGGCAT
>CAZPZK010000136.1:0-7568 GCA_964591095.1 uncultured Moraxellaceae bacterium
ACCAACCTGACGCGGTTGATGAAGCAGGTGTCCGAGCGCAATGATTATTCCCACCGCACCGAGGTCACCAGTCAGGATGAACTGGGCGAACTGGGCAGCAGCTTCAATCACATGATCGAACAGATTCAGCAGCGCGATACGGCGCTGGGGCATGAACTGGCGGAACGCCTGCGCGCCGAGGAACAGCTGGCGCATCTGGCGCACCATGACCCGGTCACCGGCCTGCCCAACCGGCACTACTTCCGCAAATGCGCCCTGGAGTTGCCCAAGGATGAGGAATTCCGGCTGACGCCGATGGCGCTGCTGTTTATCGATCTCGACAACTTCAAGTACGTCAATGACACCTTTGGCCATGACTGCGGCGACCAGTTGCTGACGCGCGTCGCCGAGCGCATCCAGGCGTCGGTGCGCGCCAATGACCTGGTGGTGCGCTTCGGCGGCGATGAGTTCGTGGTGCTGCTGCAGCACGTGCGGGACAGCGCCACCTCCCTGATGCTGGCCGAAAAACTGCGCGAAGTCCTGACCCAGCCGCTGGAACTGAACCGGCACGAATTTGTGGTGACCTGCTCCATCGGCGTCGCATTGTCCCCCCTGCACGGCAACACGGCCGAGGAGTTGCTGCAGAATGCCGATGCCGCCATGTATCACGCCAAGGTGGCGGGGAAAAACGGCGTCCGGCTCTGGGAAAACGCCATGTCGGCCCAGTCCACGGCGCGCTTTTCCATGGAGTCGGATTTGCGTCACGCCATCGAACGCAACGAACTGGAAGTCCATTACCAGCCGATCATCCATCTCGGCAGCGGCCGCGCCGTCGGCATGGAGGCCTTGCTGCGCTGGAAGCATCCCACACAGGGCTTCATCTCCCCGGTTGAATTCATCCCTGTGGCCGAGGACAGCGGACTGATCCTGAGCATTGGCGAATGGGTGATGGAGGAGGCCTTTCGCCAGGTGGCGGAATGGAGCCGTGAATTCGGCCCGCTGTTCATCGCCGTCAATGTCTCGGCCCGTCAGTTCCGCAACCCCGCCTTTGTCAACCGCACCCGCGAAATCGCCCATGCCAGCGGGCTGCCGCTGGCCCAGATCGAGCTGGAGCTGACCGAGTCCATGGTCATGGGCCATACCGGAGAAGCCACCCGCATCATGCACGAACTGGTCGAGTGCGGCTTCGGACTGTCGCTGGACGATTTCGGGACCGGCTATTCGTCACTGTCCTATCTCAAGCGCTTCCCGCTGGACAAATTGAAGATCGACCGCAGTTTTGTCAGCGACCTGCCGGATGACGCCGAAAGCACGGCCATTGCCGAGGCCATCGCCGGACTGGCCGGAACGCTGGACATGCGGGTGGTGGCGGAAGGCATCGAGACCCGCGAGCAGGCCGAACTGCTGGAGCGCCTGAACTGCCAGTTCGGTCAGGGCTACTATTTCAGCCGCCCCCTGCCCGCCTCGCGCTTTCCGGGATTCATTGCCGAAAATCAAGCCTCCTCCTGATGTCGCTTACGGCGGTCATTTCCCCACTATTCGCAAGGAAATAGCCGCGTTATGATTCTTGATTGACCCATCCGTCCACAGGAGCCTTTTATGGAAAAACCCGTCAGCGCCATCGATTCGCCCATCACCGACGACAAACCGCCGCGACGCGCGCGCCGCCGGACCGCCGCCGGCGATACCGCCCCTGTTCTGGACAGCGGCAGCATCGAAAAGCACACGGTGTCCGAGGCCGTGCATGCCGCCCAGGACGCCCAGCGCGCGGCGTTGCAGGATATCCTCGCCCACACCGAGCCCGGCGATGCGCCCGCGGTCATCAAGGCGCTGAAAGCCATTCTTGCCGGCGCTTCGCCGGATGATGCCGCCGCGCTGCGCGACATGCTGCTGGGCCGCGATGCCGCCGGGGAGGCCGCCGCGGACGACCGGGAAAGCCCCGATGAGGAACTCAATGGCGACTGGCGCAACGGCAATTATCCCTACCGCAACCTGATGTCGCGCAAAAATTACGAAAAGCAGAAATACCAGTTGCAGGTGGAGCTGCTGAAACTGCAAGCCTGGGTCAAGGAAACCGGGCAGCGGGTGGTGATCATCTTTGAAGGTCGCGACGCCGCCGGCAAGGGCGGCACCATCAAGCGATTCATGGAACACCTGAATCCGCGCGGCGCGCGGGTGGTGGCGCTGGAAAAACCGACCCTGAACGAACAAGGCCAGTGGTACTTCCAACGTTATGTGCAGCATCTGCCCACGGCCGGCGAGATCGTGCTCTTCGACCGCTCCTGGTACAACCGCGCCGGGGTGGAACGGGTGATGGGCTTTTGCTCGGCGGACGAATACCATGAGTTCATGCGCCAGACGCCCGAGTTCGAGCGCACGCTGGTCCGTAGCGGCATCCACCTCATCAAATTCTGGTTCTCGGTGAGCCGGGCCGAGCAGCGGCGCCGCTTCCGCGAGCGCCAGGTGCATCCGCTCAAGCACTGGAAGCTGTCCCCCATCGACCTTGCCTCACTGGACAAATGGGAAGACTACACCCAGGCCAAGGAAGCCATGTTCTTCTACACGGATACCGCCGACGCGCCGTGGACCGTCATCAAGTCCGACTGCAAGAAACGCGCGCGCCTGCATGCGATGCGCTATGTCCTGCACAAGCTGCCCTACGCGGAAAAGGACGCAACGCGCATCGGGCCGGTGGACCCGTTGCTGGTCGGCCGGGCGCACGTGGTCTACGAACGCGGAGAACACCCCGTTCCCCTGCTTTAGGCCCCTGACGCGGCGGCGCGGCAAGCGACCGCCGGTTTCCTGACCGAAACGACCGTAAAGACGGCGAAAAAAGTCAAGGCGGCGTTGCTGATGTCGCTCTACAATCGGTGGACACTTCCCGGTCAGGACCTTAACAAGATGAACCGCCTGAAATCGCTGCTGGCCGCCGCCCTGCTGCCGCTGGCCCTGTTTACCGCCGCCGTCCCCGCCGTCGCCGCCCCCAACCTCGCGCTCCTGCAGTCCGTGCTGGGACAGGAACGCGCCTGGGCCGGCCTGCAGAACAAGACCGTCATGGTGGACGGCATCAATACCGCCTACAGCGAGGGCGGACCCGCCACCGCCCCCAAGGTGCTGCTGATCCACGGTTTTTCCGGCTCGCGCGACAACTGGAACCGCGTGGCTCATCACCTGACCCGCAAATACCATGTCTATGTGCTGGACCTGCCCGGACATGGCGACACAGGCGCGCCGGACGGCTTTGATTTCCAGCTGGCCAACCAGATGGAATTCACCCGCAAATTCGTCACCACCCTTGATATCGGCAAGAATCTCAATGTCGCCGGCCACTCGATGGGCGGCGGCATCGCCGCGCTCTATACCGCGATGTATTTCCAGGAAGTGCAGAGCCTGGTGCTGATCGATTCCGCCGGGGTATACAGCAATTACGGCAAATCGCTGATGAGCGACCCCCAGTCCCTGTCCAACATGCTGGTGCGCAAGCCGGGCGACCTGAAAACACTCATTACCAAGTTTGCCATGTACGATCCGCCCCTGATTCCCGAGGAGTTGCTGGAAGCCCAGGAAAAAGTGCAGATGGACCACCTGAAATGGCATGAAAAACTGATGGCCACCCTGCAGGAACAGCTGAAATGGTACACCCCGGATACCTTCAAGCTGGCGGTGCGCAGCATCGAGGCGCCGACCCTGGTCATCTGGGGCGAGAAAGATGCCATTATTGATGTCGCCGCCGCCGAGGAGCTGAAACAGAACCTCAAGCGCCCGGAACTGCTGATCCTGCCCAATGTCGGACATACCCCGATCCTGGAGGCCGACCAGATCGTCGCCGGCGCTTTCGTGCGCTTCCTCGACAAGGCGGTCGCCACCCCCAACCCCTTCGCCCCCAAACCCTGACCGGAGTTAATGCATGCATCCCGTTGCCGCCCGACTGCTTGATGCCCATACCGCCCATATCCTCGCCCAACTTGCCGGTGACAATCTTGACGCCACGCTGGACCGCGAGGCCGGCGCCTTTCTCGACTGGCTGGACGCCCGCCCGCTGAACTCGCTGGTGGATGCCGAACGGGTCTTCACCCTGGCCCGCGAACGCATCCTCGACAGCGACCCGACCCCGGCGCTGACCGCCGAGATCGTCGCCATCGCCAAGGACATCTGGAACAGCCCGGTCAACGAACACACCTATGTCCACCAGATCATCGAGCACAAGCACTACACCGACATCGTCGACAACATCGCCAGCCGCGACAAGCTGCGCAACGACATCATCCATGCGCTCGTCGGCAATCCGGTCTATGGCCGCCTGCTGTCGGATGTCATCTATGACGCCATCAGCGACTACATGCAGCACAATCCGCTGACCAAGAGCGTGCCGGGCATGTCGTCACTGATGAAGATGGGCAAGGGCCTGGTTGAAGGCGCGGGGGGCGCCGCCGTCAAGGGTTACCTGCAAAAGAACATCCAGACCATTGTCGGCCGCAGCGAGCGCACCATCCAGAACATCCTGGACGGCAAGCAGATCCACCACGTCGCGGAACAGCTCTGGAACAAGACCCGCGCCCAGCCGTTGTCGACCCTGCGCCAGTATTTCGGCGACAAGGATCTGGACCAGCTGTCCTATATCCTGGAAGAAGGCTGGAACCATGTGCGCCGCACCGATTACATCCGCGCCCAGGTCAAGACCGGCATTGACGGCTGGTTTGCCCGTCACGGCGGCCGCACCGCCGGTTCCGTTCTTGCCGACCTGGGCATCAGCCGCGAGACCCTGCTGGCCGAAATCCGCACCAGCGGCCGGGTCATCGTCAACGAGATGATCGCCAGCGGCTTCGCCGAAGCCCGGATCCGCGAACAGCTGTCGGCATTCTATGGCGGCGATGTGGTCAACGGCCTGCTGGGCTGATATGGTAGGACGGAGCTCCGGCCCGCCGGAGTCATGGATTTTTTCCTGACCGGATTCCGCCATGCGCCGTTCCCTGCCTTGCCTGCTGCTGCTTTGCTGCCTGACGCCGTGGCCCGCCGCCGCGGCCACCCCGTCCGCCACTCCCTCGGCCGCCGCGCTCCACCATGCCTCGCAACTGATGGAGGCCTCGGGGCTGCGGCTCATGGTCAAGAGCTTTTCCGGCTTCATCGGGCAATCCCTCAGCCCGATGCAGCCCGGACTTCCCCCCGAAGCCGCGCGCCGCCTGGCCGAAAAGGCCGCCATTGCCTTTGCCCCCGGCTATCTGGATCAGGTGGTGACGGAAGTACTGGCGGGCCGGCTCAATGACCGCGACCTGACACAACTGCTGGCCTGGCATGATACCGCCCTGGGCCGCCGCGTCACCGCGCTGGAAATGGACCGCACCCGGTCGCTGCTGCAGGCCGATCCCCCGGCGGACGTGGCGCCGCCCTCGCGGGCGCGGCAAAAACTGCTGGACCGGCTGATGCAGGCCGCCAACGCCCCCGACATGATGCTGGACATGCATATGCAGGTGATGACCGCCACCTTTCGCGGCATGTCCGCCGCCGCCGGCAATGGCGGCAACCCCCTGGACATCACCCCCTTGCTGAAAGAACTGGAGAACCAGCGTCCCGCCCTGCGGGAACGCATCCGCCAGGAACTGGCGAACGATCTCCGCGTCACCTACGCCCCGCTCAGCGACGCCGAGCTTCAGCAGTATGTCCGCTTCCACGAATCGCCGCTGGGGCGCCGTTTCAACCAGGCCGTGCAACAGGCCATGCAAGCCGGGCTGCGCGAAGCCGGCGAGACGTTCGGCCAGTTGCTGGTGGATGATCGCTGACGGCCGTCGCCATGCCGCAACGCGGTGTCGCGTTTTCCAAAGATTTTTTGCGTTCCGGCGTCTAAGCTGATCCCATTCC
The DNA here is from genome assembly GCA_964591095.1 of uncultured Moraxellaceae bacterium. GTDB lineage: Bacteria > Pseudomonadota > Gammaproteobacteria > Pseudomonadales > Moraxellaceae > Fluviicoccus. Next base: position 5,836 of record CAZPZK010000136.1, read on the forward strand.
TTATCGCCCGGACCCCCGACCATGACGCCATCCCCGAGTGCACTGGCCCGCGAACTGCAAGCCCTGGAAGCCCGTGGCGACTACACGGCCCTGATCGCCACCCTGCGCAGCCAGATCGCCGCCAATGCCCGCACCGTTACCGATCCCGGCGTCAAGGACTGGATGGGGCGGCGCTGGCGAAATCTTTTCCTGCAGCAAGCCGTCCATGACCGGCAGGCCGTGCGCGTGGCCACGCGCCGCCTGGGGCTGGGCAAGGACACGCGCCCGCCGGCGCGCAAGATAGCCGAACGCTTCCTGAAAGGGGAACACGGTCAGGAATGGATGCTGGACATGCCGCCCGCCCAGTGCGATTCCCGGATTGCCACCACCCTGGTCTTCTGCCCCGGCTTCATCAACGGCATTCTCCCCGCGCATGCGTTTTCGCAGGAATTCCCCGAACTGGAACGGGAATACGGCTGGAACATCCTGCAGGCGGACGCCCATCCGATGCGCAGTTGCGAGGACAATGCCGCCGACATCCTGCGCGCCGTCACCGAGGGGCGGGGCTTCGCCGCCAATCCCGGCGCCGCCAGCGACCAGCGCCGCGACGGGCCGGCGCCGGAAGATGTGTTCCTGATGGGGTACAGCAAAGGCGCTCCCGACATCCTCACCGCGCTCGCCCACCACCCGGACATCCTGCAATCGCGGGTGCGCTGCGTGGTGTCCTGGGCGGGCGCCATCGGCGGGTCCTACATGGCGGACAACTTCCACGAGCTGATCCGCAACCTGGATACCGACGCCGTTACCGACCGCCTGCACGACCTGCTGATGCTGCTGGCGCCGGGGGTCACGCGCAAGGGCTCGCTGCGCCGTCTGGACGAATACGACATCCGTGGCGGCGTCGGCAGCCTGACCACCCGGGCGCGCGGAGAATTCCTCAAGACCTGGGGCCGCTTCCTCGATGAAATGAACATCCCGGTCATCAGTTTCACCGGCGCCACCACGCCGCTGGAAGTCCCCACCTTCCAGATGGCCGATTGCATCAACCTCTCGCGCTATGATGGCAACAATGACATGCAGGTGACCCAGGAGCAGGCGCGGCTCAACCTGCCGATGGCAACGCATCTGGCCATGCTGCATGGCCACCACTGGGATATCGCCTACCCGCCGTTCCCGCGCGGCATCCGCCTGACCTCGCCCAATCTGGACCACCCGTTCCCGCGCAAGGCGGCGCTGGTGGCCATTTTCCTGTTCCTGGCCGAGCTGGGCCTGATCGGTTGAATCCGGCCATTCCCCCACTCCCGGGATGACACGCCGGGGTTTTCCGCATAGCATCGGGGCTTAGACTGCCCTGATGCCGGAAGGAACTGTGAGGCTGCCCACCCGCCTGATGCACCAATACCCCCGAAGCACGACCGGACTGGTGCTGGCCGGACTTTGCCTGTCCGCCTCGATTGCGGTGGTGGTGGCCTACCAGCCGTCCATAGAACGCTTGCGCCAGCAGGCGACCCGGCATCAGCAGGATCTGGCGCATACCCTTGACGCCCGCATCTCCCAGCGTTTCGCTACGGCCCGCCAGCAGGCGCTGAACCTGGCCGGTCTGGTGGAGGATCTGCCCGCCGGACCGGAGCGGATCGAGGACACCCTGATGAAGCTGTTGTCCTCGTCACCGCCGGAAGAAATCTACGGTATGGGCGTCTGGTTTGCTCCGGAGGCCGCCCGCGCCTTTCCCAACAGCCTGTACGGCCCCTACG
>CAZPZK010000137.1:0-5983 GCA_964591095.1 uncultured Moraxellaceae bacterium
ACCAGGTCGCCTTCTTCTGGGAAGGCGACAGCCTGAACGTGCAGCGCACCCTCACCTACCGCCAGTTGCACGAGGAAGTCTGCCGCCTGGCCAACGGCATGCGCGCGCTGGGCGTGGGCAAGGGCGACCGCGTCACCATCTACCTGCCGATGATTCCCGAGGCCGCCGTGGCGATGCTGGCCTGCGCCCGCATCGGCGCCGTGCATTCGGTGGTGTTTGCCGGCTTCTCGCCGGATGCGTTGGGCAGCCGCATTGAAGACTGCGGCTCGAAGCTGGTGATCACCGCCGACCAGGGGCTGCGCGGCGCGCGCATCGTGCCGCTGAAGGACAACACCGACCTGGCGCTGGGTCATCTGGGCAAGGCCAATCCGGTGGAGCATGTGATTGTGGTGAAGCATGTGGGCCAGAACATCGACGAGCATCAGGGCCGCGATGTGTGGTATCACGACCTGCTGGCCGCCCAACCCGCCACCTGCGAACCGGAACCGATGAACGCCGAGGACCCGCTCTTTATCCTCTACACCTCAGGCTCCACCGGCAAGCCCAAGGGCGTGCTGCACACCACCGGCGGCTACATGGTGTGGGCGGCGATGACCCACCAGTACGTCTTCGACTACCGTCCCGGCGATGTCTACTGGTGCACCGCCGACGTGGGCTGGGTCACCGGCCACAGCTACATCGTCTACGGGCCGCTGGCCAACGCCGCCACCAGCGTCATGTTCGAGGGCATTCCCACCTACCCCAGCGTCAAGCGCATTGCCCAGATCATCGACAAATACCGCGTCAACATCCTCTACACCGCTCCCACCGCCATTCGCGCCCTGATGTCGCACGGCTCCGCGCCGGTGGACGGCATGGACCTGTCGTCGCTGAAGGTGCTGGGCAGCGTCGGCGAACCGATCAATCCGGAAGCCTGGAACTGGTATCACCAGCAGGTCGGCAAGAGCCGCTGCCCCATCGTCGATACCTGGTGGCAAACCGAGACCGGCGGCATCCTGATCACGCCGCTGCCGGGCGCCACCGCCTTGAAACCCGGCTCGGCCACCCGCCCCTTCTTTGGCGTGCGCCCGGCCATTGTCGATGCCTCCGGCACGGTGCTGGATGGCGCCTGCGAAGGCAACCTGGTATTGCTGGGCAGTTGGCCGGGGCAGATGCGCACCCTGTACGGCGACCATGAGCGTTTCGAGCAAACCTATTTCTCCACCTACCCCGGCATGTACTTTACCGGCGACGGCGCGCGCCGCGATGAAGACGGATATTACTGGCTGACCGGCCGTGTCGATGATGTGCTGAATGTCTCCGGCCACCGTCTGGGCACGGCGGAAATCGAAAGCTGCCTGGTGGCGCACGAAGCCATCGCCGAAGCCGCCGTGGTGGGCTATCCGCACGACATCAAGGGTCAGGGCATCTACGTGTTCGTGGCCCCGCGCGAGGGCGTCGAGCCCAGCGACGAACTGACCAAGGCCGTGCGCGACTGGGTGCGCCGCGACATTTCCGCCATCGCCACCCCCGACCTGATCCAGTGGACGCCGGGCCTGCCCAAGACCCGCTCCGGAAAAATCATGCGCCGCATCCTGCGCAAGATCGCCGCCAACGAACACGATTCGCTGGGCGACATCACCACCCTGGCCGATCCCAGCGTGGTGGAGCATTTGATCGAACACCGGTTGAATGCTTGAGAACTCCCCTCTCCCCGGCCCTCTCCCCCAAGGGGAGAGGGAGTTTCACTTCCCCCCTTGCCCCTCCCCTGATCTCCCGCTATGTTGGCATCCAATAAGAATCCGGATCGCCTGTCATGGCCAAGCTGATCGTCGCCGACGACCACCCCCTTTTCCGCAATGCCCTGATCAACGCCATCAGCCATACCTTTGCCGCGACTTCCACGGTGGAAGCGGACAGTTTTGAAGCCACCTGCGCCGCACTGGAAGCCAATCCCGACGCCGACCTGTTGCTGCTGGACCTGCACATGCCCGGCAATTGCGGCTTTCTGGGGCTGATCCAGTTGAAGAAGGAATACCCGGTGCTGCCGATCGTGGTCATTTCGGCCAGCGACGATCCCGATGTGGTGAAGCGGGTGATCAATTTCGGCGCGTCGGCATTCATCCCGAAATCGGCGCATCCGGTGGAAATCGGCAAGGCGCTGGAAGCGGTGCTGGACGGCGATACCTGGGTGCCGCCGGGCATGCGCCATTTGCTGACGCAGCGTCCCGGCGACGACAGCGATACCGATCTGGCCGCCAAGGTGGCGCAGCTGACGCCGCAACAGTACAAGGTGCTGTATTACCTGACCGAAGGCTGGCCGAACAAGCAGATCGCCTATGACCTGAATATTTCGGAAGCGACGGTGAAGGCGCACATGACGGCGATCTTCCGCAAGCTGGGCGTGGCGACTAGGACACAGGTGGTGATTGTGGCGCAGCGCTTGCAGTTGGAGGCGCCGGTGGATCGGGCGTTGAAATCATGAACCATGCCCTGCCCGGCCCCGATGGCCACCCGCGCTGCTTCTGGTGCCTTGGCACGCCCGACTATCTGGCCTACCACGACACCGAATGGGGTTTCCCCGTCACCGACGACCGCCGCCTGTTTGAAAAACTCTGTCTGGAAGGTTTCCAGTCCGGCCTCAGTTGGCTGACCATCCTGAGGAAACGGGAGAACTTCCGCGCCGCCTTCGACAACTTTGATTACCGGAAAATGGCCGCCTACACCGAGGCCGATGTGGAACGGCTGATGCAGGACGCCGGGATTGTCCGTCACCGGGGCAAGATCGAGGCGGTGATCCACAACGCGCGCCGGCTGGCCGAACTGGTGGAAACGGAGGGCAGCCTCTCGGACTTTGTGCGGCGTTACACCCCGGCGGACCGGGGCGACGGGGTGCAATTGCGTTCCACCTGCCCGGAGTCAGTGGCCTTGTCAAAGGAACTGAAAAGGCGCGGCTGGAAGTTCGTGGGGCCGACGACGGTGTATGCGTTCATGCAGGCGATGGGGTTGGTGAATGATCATGCCGCAGATTGCGTGATTCGCGGCGAAGTCGAAAAACGTGGTCTGGAGAATCGGAAATGATTTTGAAACTTGCATGGGTTGTCATTTTTCAGCTAATCTCGCTCCCTCTTTTCCTTGTCCCTCTTTTCCCTCTCACCGCCTCAATGACCGCCTCCGGCTTCTCCAGCGGAATCCCGTGCCCGCTGTCCACCCACACCTGCCGGGCCCCCGGATACAGACGCAGCAAATCCACCCGCTTCGCATTCGCATCCCGCGCCAGCGCAGAGGTTCCGCTCATCGGTTTTTGCGCGCTCAGGATAATGACCCGTTCCCCTGGAAATGGCGGCATTGCCAGCACCTCCGCTCCGGTGTGGTTAATTCCCTCAAGCTCGGCCTTGCCCGTCGCCGAGATCATGCCGCGCATCACCAGCCGCACCCACCACGGCCAATGCGCCGGCGATCCCTCGCCCTGCATCTGGAGGGGGTGGGTGGAATCGACCAGCACCAACGCCTGCACCTCGTCGGGATAGCGGCGCGCATACCATTGCAGATACAAGCCACCCAGCGAATGCCCCACCAGCACATATGGCGGTTGCACGCCCTGACTCCGCAGCAGTTCCCGCAATTCCTCCATCACATGCTCTCCGTCGCGTGGCGTTACCGGGGGAGAACTGCGCCCGTAGCCGGGACGGTTGTAGGCGAAAACCGTGGTTTCGGCAGCCAGCGACGGGTACACCTTCGCCCACCAGTCCAGCGTAGCGCCCAGCCCGTTCTCCAGAATCACCGGCGTGGTTCCTTCCACGCGGGAAAGCAACTGTTCCGTTTGCCGCGCATCCACCATCACCGTCTTTTTGCCGGGCAAGGAGGCACAGGCTGACAGCAGCAGCAAAGCCAACACCATACCGAAACGCTTCATCATGATCCCTTCCCCACCCGCACCGAGTTCAACACCGCTTTCAACGCCCCGGCCCTGACCGGCTTTGCCAGGAACAACACGCCCGCCGCCTTGGCCCGCTGCGGCAAATCCGGATCGGGAGCCGCCGAGACCAGCAACACCGCGACTTGCGGCCAGCGCGCGCGCAGCGCCTTCGCCAGGCTCAAACCGTCCAGACCCGCCCCCAACTGGTAATCCAGCAGCAGCAGATCAGGCGCGGCAACCACCGTGTTCGCCCGCTCCACGGCCGCCTCGGCATCCGGCAGGCATTCCACCTGCCACACGCCCCATTGCTCGAACAGGGCTTTCAGCGCCTCCAGATTTTGGCGGTCGTCGTCGACACAAAACACCGACAGTCCGGACAACAGCGATTGCCCGGCGGGCATGACGGTAGCGGAAACCGCGGGGGCCGCTGCTTTGGCCAGGGGAACACTCAGGCGGAACACCGACCCCTTGCCCGGCGTCGAGGCGACCGCGAGTTCATGCCCCAGGCTGTTGGCCATCCGTTGTACAACACCCAGCCCCAAACCGATGCCTTGCCTGCCGCGCGCCGTGGCGTCGACACGGTAGAAATCCTCAAAGATGCGTTCCAGATCCGCAGGGGGAATGCCGGGGCCGGTGTCCCAGACTTCCAGCACCACCGACCGGCCGCGTCGGCGGCAACCCACCAGCACCTTGCCGTGGGCGGTGTACTTGATGGCGTTGGAAATCAGGTTTTGCAGGATGCGGCGAAGGTAGGTCGGATTGCTGTTCACCGTCCACGGCGCGGCGCGCACTTTCAGCTTCAGGCCCTGACGTTCCGCCAGCAGGGAAAACTCGTCGTCCAGCTGTTGCAGCAAGGGTTGCAACGCCACCGGGCGGTTGTCGGGTTCCACCTTGCCTTCATCCAGCCGGGCGATTTCCAGCAGGGTGGAAATCAGTTCCTCGGTGGCTTTCAGCGAATTGTCGAGTTGACCAAGGATAGCGGGTCGGCGGGCGGGATCGCCCTGTTCCAGCGCCGCCGCGAACAGCCGGGCGGCGTTAAGTGGTTGCAGGATATCGTGGCTGGCCAGCGCCAGGAAACGGTTCTTGGCGGCATTGGCGGCCTCGGCCTCGCCCTTGGCCTGTCGCAATTGCTGCTCGGTGACGCGGCGCAGGTCGACCTCGGCGCGCAGTTCGGCGTTGATATCGCTGATCTCGCGGGTGCGCTGCCGCACGCGCAGTTCCAGGTCTTCCTTGGCCTCGGCCAGCGCTTCCATTTGCCGCACCTGCTCGGTGATGTCGGTGAAACGGGTGACAAAGCCGCCGCCGGGAATGGGATTGCCGCGCATCTCGATCACCGTGCCGTCAGGACGCACGCGGCGGAATACATGCGGCGTGCCGCGCCGCAAATGCTGCAGGCGCTTTTCCACGTGTTCGTCCGACGAACCGGGGCCGCACAAACCGCGCTCGGCGTTGAAACGGACAATATCGGCAATCGGCCGGCCCACCTTGATCATGCTGGCGGGGTAATCGAACAGGTCGAGATAGGCCTGATTCCACGCCACCAACAGCATGTCCTTGTCAACCACGCTGACCCCCTGCCCCAAATGTTCCAGCGTGGCGAAAAGGATATGGCGGGAAAACTGGATGACTTCGCGCGTGTCATCAAACAGCGTGACCACATCCTCAAAATCCAGCTGGCGGCCGTCCAGCGCGGCTTCCACCATCGCGGCGGCCCCGGCGGCGCCGATGACTCCGGCCAGTTCGCGTTCGACCTGCCGGATCAGTGTCGGCGAGGGGGTGGCGGCATCACCGGGCCGGAAGGGATGCAGAGTCTCCCTCGCGCGCGCAGCGCCGACAAAACGTTCCAGCAATGTCATCAGATCGTCGGTGGTGATCCGGCCGCGACGGACCGGTTTGTCCGGCTCGGGCGCGGCTTCCATCTGGCGCGGCGCGCGCACAAAAGCCGAGGCCTGCAAGCGGTCCTTGAGGTCGGGACGCGACAACAACGACACCGTGACATAAGCCAGGCTGTTGAGTCCCAGCGACCAGGCCACCCCCCAGGTCAGGGCATCCCCTGCCGCGGGGGGGGCGGGGGGGGCCGGGGCC
>CAZPZK010000137.1:5993-7542 GCA_964591095.1 uncultured Moraxellaceae bacterium
CCCCCCCCCCCCCCCCGCGCCGGCCCCCCCCGGCCGGGCGGCGGGGGGGGGGGCCCGCCCGCCCCGCGGCAATGGCAAAGGCCATGAACAGTTGCGGCGTCATCAGCAACAGGAACCACAGCACCGTCCCCACTGCCAGGCCCGCATAGACGCCGTAGGCATGCCCCCGCCGCCAGTACAAACCGCCCAGCACCGCCGGCAACAACTGGATGATCAGCGCGAATGCCAGCAAGCCGGTTTCCGCCAGCTCGTGGTCACGGGCAAAGCCCGCATACCAGGCGTAGGACAAGGCCATCACCGTCGCGATCATCAACCGGCGCACCCGCAGGATCACCGGACCGAAATCCCGGTTCCCCCCCTGTTCCCGGTAACGATCGAGCAACGCCGGCATCACCACGCTGCTGCTGATCATCGCGCTCAACGCCAGCGTGGCAATGATGATCATCGACGTTGCGGCCGAAAATCCACCGAGAAACACCAGCGCGCCCACCACTTCCCAGCCCTGACCCGACGGCAGCAGCAGCACAAAGCGGTCCGCCTGACCGTGCAAGTCCGGATACAGCTCCATCCCGGCCACGGCGATGGGGATCACCACCAGCGTCACCAGCAGCAGATAGGCGCCAAACCAGCCGCGCGCCCGACGCAAATGCCCGCTATCGCTGTTTTCGACAAAAGCGACATGAAACTGGCGCGGCAGCAAGAACACCGCCGCCATCGCCAGGCCGGTCTTGACCAGAAAGGCCGGGATATCGAGGGGCTGCCCGGCGGCATGCGCCTGGAAGTCGGCCAGCATCCGCTGCGGGTTTTCGAGCAGAAAGCAGGCGCTCACCGCCAATGTCACCAGCGCCAGCAGCTTGACCAGCGACTCAAACGCCACGGCCGCCATGATGCCGCGGTTGCGTCCGGTCAGATGCTGCGGCCGCGTGGCAAACAACATGGCAAACGCCGTCATTGCCAGGGCGCTCATCAAGGCGCTGTTTTGCCACCAGCTGCCGGGGTCCGCCTGGTCCCCCAGCAATACGCGGTACGATTGCGCCACCGCCTTCAACTGCAAGGCGATATAGGGCACCACGACAATCAGGCAGACCAGCGTCACCATCATGGCGACCCCTTGGCGCTTGCCGTATCGGCTGCTGAGAAAATCCGCCAGCGACGCCGCGTTATGCTGCCGCGTCAAGCGCGCGATCCGCGTCAGCAACGGCTGCCCGAACCAGAGCACCAGCAAGGGGCCGAGGTAAATCGGCACATACTGCCAGCCCGAGGACACCGCCGTGCCGACCGCGCCGTAATAGGTCCAGGATGTGCAGTAGACGGCCAGCGTCAGGCTGTAGAGGATGCCGCCAAAGCGCTGCAGCCACGGATCCGCCGAGGGGCGTTCCGCCAGGCGGGCAATGCCGAAAAGGCCGGCGACATAGAGCATGGCCAGCAGGGCGACGATCCAGGGAGACAAGCCAAACCCTCCGTGCAATTTTTTATCGGTAAGCGTCAGGCGGCAATGCCCGCCCTATCTGGCGCATAAAGGCAATTTCCCGCTCAATCCGGACTATAC
>CAZPZK010000138.1:0-7503 GCA_964591095.1 uncultured Moraxellaceae bacterium
ATACTGGTGCTGCGCCGCCTCCGGGTTCCACGCCCAGCCGCGCAAACTGGCCGGCGGTGAAACGGAAGCCGGACGGGCGGGTCAGGGTGAAACTGAACAGCTTGGGCGTCCAGCGCCGCACGGAGAGCACGGTTTCGCGGGTGTATTTGGGGTCGGCCATGAGGCGCACCGGTCAGAACGGGAGGTTGCAAGCATACTCCCGTTTTACCGTCGCCGGATGACCCTAAACCACCACCCCCGCATTCAGCCGCGACTGGAAATCATGCGTCCAGCTGACAGCGAACGGCTCCGCACCATCCAGCCCCAAGGCGTGCATGCGTTGCGCCATGGGGTGCCGGCTGTCGGGCACTGTCAGTTTCAGTGAACCCGGCAGGGCCATTTTCGACGCCCCGCGTACGTTCACCGTCGCCCGCACCATTTCCCCGTCCCGCAACGACAGCAGCGTCAAACTCAGCGGCGCGGTGGGGAAGGACGGTCCCATCCGTCCGGTCAATTGCATCAGGGTGCCGCCTTCCGGGGTTTTCACGGCGCAATGAAAATGACGGCCGTTCAGCGTGAACGGAATCTCGGTGACGAACTTGGGATAGCCCCAGATTTCACGTCCAGCGGCATTGGCGGCGGCGGTGGTCACCGGCAGGTCAATAATGTGGAAGGCAACGCGGCGCTCTTCCGGCTGGCGCAGGGTGGCGATCAGGTCCTGCCAGCCGCCCAGCGGCAGCGTTTCGCCCTGACGCAACACGGCGGCGGCCACGCCCACCTCGTTGTAGACCCCGACGCTGGTGTCGCGGTATTCGAAACAGGCCAGCGCCACCAGCGCCTTGCCGCCCACGGTCAGCGCCGGGGTCAGGCCCGTGCCTTTCAGCACTGTTTCCACCTTCTCGCGGTCCACCAGGAAAAAGGCGTTCAGCATTGAGGTGTCGTAATAAAGAATGGGCAGTTCCACCGCGCCCTGCGAGGTTTGCACCCGCTGGCGGGGCACCTGGAAGAAGGGGGCGTCGTGGACGATGCGGGGAATGTCGGTGCGTGCGTTCATGATGAAAACCCTCGGGATGGGCGTCCGACCGCGCGGGCGATACGGGCAAGGAGTCCGGCCTGCTGGTCTTCGATGACCGCCAGCCGGTTGATCTGGTTGGTGCCTTCAAAAATGCGGGTGAGGCGGTTGTCGCGGAAGGTACGCTCCAGCCGGTTGGCGTGTAGCACGGCGTCGGCGCCCAGCAGGTCCATGGCGGTTTCGATCACCACCTGCGCGCGGTCGGTCGCCTGGAATTTGCAGAGCGCGGCGCCGTCCTGGCGCGGGGTCCAGCCCTTGGCGTGCTGCCACACCAGGGCGCGGATGGCACCGGTTTCGGCCTGCAGGTCGGCCAGCACCGCCTGCACCTGCTGGTAATGGATCATCGGCCGTCCGGCCAGCGTCTGTTCGCAGGCCCAGGCGGTGGCGATGTCCACCGCCTGCTGGGCAAAGCCCACGGCCATGGCCGCTACCGGCAGCCGCGAGATGTTCAGCGTGGCCCGCGCCAGTCCCCAGCCGTTGCGCAGGCCGCCCACCACCCGGTTGTCGGGGACGAAGCAGTCGTCGAATTCCAGTTCCGCCGCGCCGGAGGCGCGCATGCCCATCTTCAGTTCGCAGCGGGCGACGCGGAAACCGGGACTGCGGGTGTCCACCAGGAAGCAGGTCCAGCTGTCGTAGCCTTCGCCGTCCAGCGCCGCGAAGACGGAGACATAGCGCGCCACGTCGCCGCCGCTGATGAACACCTTCCGCCCGCGCAGCGACCAGCCGCCGGGTACGCGCTTCGCCTTGACCCCGGCCTTCTGGTGCAGCGCGCCATGGCCGTCCTCGGCGTCCGAGCCCGCTGCCGGTTCGGTGATGGCGAAGGCGAAGATCTGCGGTTGGCCGCGGGCATTGGCGCGCAGGGCGGGCAGCACCACGTCGCGCAGCAGGGCGGGATCGCCCGCCAGCAGCAGCGGGCACAGCCCCAGGCTGTGGGCGGACAGCAGCAGCATCAGGCCGCCGTCCACGCGCGCCAGTTCTTCCACGCGGATGGATTGCTGCAGGGTCAGCGAATGGGCGAATTGCAGCGGCGGGGCGCTGCCCAGCGGCGCGGGCAGCAGGTCGCCCAGCAGTCCGGCCTGGCCGGCGGCAGAGAGCAGGTCGCGCAGGTCGGCGTCGGCGTGGTGGCTTTCGCGCTGTTCGCGGTCGGTGCGGCTGGCCAGCGGCAGGCAGCGGCGCACCGCGAAGTCGCGCACGCGGCGGCGCAGCCGCGCCAGCGTCCGGGGCAGGCGGGCGGTTTCCAGTTCCCAGGGATCGTCGGCGGCGGTGTAGGCCGAGACGGCGCGCAGCAGCGGCCGCCGTTGCAGGGCGGCGAAGGGCGACAGCGCATGCCGGGGCGAGAGGTAGCCGGGCAGGTGGTCGCCTTCCCCGGCTTCGCGTTCGGGCAGGGCGGCGTGGTCACTGGCCAGTCCGGCGGCCACCAGCGCCAGTTCCGGCGGTGAGCCGCCCAGCAGGCGCAGCACGTTGACGGCGCGCAGCCGGTCTTCCACCCCGGTGTCGCGCATGTAGCCGATGCCGCCGTGCACCTGCATGGCGGCGTTGACCGCCCGGGCCAGCAGCGGCATGGCTTCGCGGCGCAGGGCCACGGCGGCGTCGACCGCCGGCGACTTGGCGGCCATGTCGCGCAGCAGCACATCGACCGTGTGGCGGGGGGTGTCCAGTTCGGCCAGCAGCAGCGCCACGCTGTCGTGGCGTTCAATGATGCGCGCGCCCTGGCGGCGCATTTCGGCATAGCGGTGCGCCAGCGCGGCGGCGCTTTCCACCGCGCCGCGCGCCATGGCCACCTGTGCCAGTTGCTGGGCGGCAACGATCAGGTTCAGGTGCTCCAGCGTCAGCGCGCCTTGGGCGGAAGGGGCGGCGGGCCGCCAGCGCCGGGCCAGACAGCCGTCCAGGCCGTGCGGCTGGTCGTCATCGCGGGCATCGTCCAGCGGCCACGCCGCCAGTGCCAGCGCTCCGTCGTGATAGCGCGGTGCGATGACCTGCCGCACCCCCGGCGCGGTGACGGCGATCCGTTCCCGTTCCCCGTAGACATCGGCTAGCAGTTCGGCGTCGCGGGCGTGCAGAGGCCGTCCCGCCAGCAGCCGTCCCAGCGCGCTGCGGCCGATGCCGCGCGCGCCGTCCAGGCTGAACACGGTGTCAGTGCCGGCCTCCAGCCCCGCGTAACGGGCTGCCAGCGCCGCCAGGGCCACGCCGTGCAGGTGCCAGGCGGCGGCGGGATTGGCCAGCGCCAGTTGCTGCAGTGCCATCAGGGTGAAGGCCGGGGCTTCGCCGCGGGCGCATTCGCTCCACAGGCCGTAGCCGTCGGGATGGTTGTCCAGCAGCCCGGCCGTGACGGCGGCGGCGGTGAGGGCCCGGAAGTCCTCCGGGCTCAGGGCGTGCTCGGGGCGGGGGGCGCGGGTCAGGATTTCCTGGTCGGCAAAGGCGGCGATCCCGGCGAGCAGGGCGTCCACTTCTTCCGCCAGCAGTGTGGGGGGCAGGGCTTGGGGCAACATGGCGCGTCTCCGCGGGAAATCAGGCTTTTCCCCAGACTAGGGGTTTATTGGTACGAACGTACTTGATGGCGGTCATTTTTGCGGCGCTGGCGGCGGCGGGAAATTGATGGTTCCGGCCAGTCAGGGGCTGGAGGACTGCGCGGCGGCGGTTGCCCCGGCCAGCGGAGGGCAGGGAAATAATGGTAAATTGACGGCCTTTCGATAAGGCCGCAACGGCGCGGCCATGGCAGGGGTCATGACAACGGCGGGGTGGGTGCGGTTCCGACGATTCATACCGGAACCGCTGCATGCGGGCAACCGCGAGATCTGGGTTTCGTGCCTGGGGGTGTTCCTGGGCCTGGTGGCGACGGAAGGGCTTTGCCGGCTGCTGCCCGGCGGAGGTCCGGCGCTGGTGGCCTCGATGGGTGCCTCGGCGCTGCTGGCCTTTGCCCTGCCGTCCAGTCCGCTGGCGCAGCCCTGGGCCTTGGTGGGCGGCAACCTGGTGTCGGCGCTGGTGGGGCTGGGCTGTGCGCTGGTCTTTCCCCATGTCGGGCTGGCGGCCGGGCTGGCGGTGGCGCTGTCCATTGCCGCTATGTTCCTGCTGCGCTGCCTGCATCCGCCCGGCGGCGCGCTGGCCATGGCCATGGTGCTGCCGGCCGCCGCCGTGCCGCATGACCTGGTCTTCATCCTGGGGCCGGTGCTGGCCAATGCCGTGCTGCTGGCGCTGCTGGCCGACGCCTATAACCGCCGCCTGCGTCGCGGCCGCTTCCAGCCGCCTCCCGCCGTCCCGGCGGCGCACCATACCGCCGATCCCCTGCCGGGCGAACGCATCGGCTTCAGTCCCGGCGACCTGGACCGAGCGCTGGACGAGCATGGCGAATTGCTGGATGTACGCCGTGATGACCTGCTGGCCATCTTCCGCAGTGCCGAATGGCATGCCTATCACCGCCGGTTCGGCCAGATCCGCTGCTTGGACATCATGGCGCGCGATGTCGTCCGCGTGCAGGAATACGCGCCGCTGACCGAGGTTTGGGCGCTGCTGGCGCGGCACAAGGTGAAGGCGCTGCCGGTGGTGGATGCCGACAACCGCCTGCGCGGCATTGTCACGGTTCACGACATCCTGCTGGGGCGGCAGGGGCATGCCTTCGTGCCGTCGCTGCCGGTGCGGCATGGCCGCGAGCCGGTCTGCGAGGTGATGACCGCCGACGTGCGCGCTGTCACCCCGGCGCAGTCCATCGCCGATCTGGCCGGGCTGTTCAGCGACGGCGGCCTGCACCATCTGCCGGTCATTGACGGCGAGCGCCGGGTGGTGGGCATGATCAGCCAGTCCGACCTGGTGGCGGCGTTGTTCAAGCTGCGCCTCTGACCTTAAGTCGCTGCCCGCCCCCGCCATCCGGCGAGTATCCGACTGCAACGCTCGGATTTATGCTGTTTCCATCCTCTCCCCGGTTCCGGACTGAAGTCCGCCGGAACCGCTTTTTATTCCGGGTGCCGTCATGCAAGTCATAGATCGCAACAAGGCGATGGCCATCCCGCCGCTGTTCCGGCTGGGGTTCCGGCCCTTCTTCCTGGGTGCGGCGCTGCTGGCGCTGCTGGCCGTACCGTTGTGGCTGTGCGCCGTGACCGGTCATCTCTCCGGCTGGCAGCCGGCGGGCGGCTGGCTGGCCTGGCACCGCCATGACATGCTGTTCGGTTTCGGGCTGGCGGTGGTGGCGGGTTTCCTGCTGACGGCGGTACAGAACTGGACCGGGCAGCCCAGCCTCAGCGGAAAGCCGGTGGCGGCGCTGGCCGGGGTGTGGCTGGCGGCTCGGCTGGCCTGGCTGGCGGATGCGCCGTTGCCGCTGCTGATCCCGCTGGAGCTGGCCTTCCCGCTGCTGGCGGCGGCGGCCATGGGCCGTCTGTTGTGGAAGGCCCGGCAGTCGCGCAATTACCCGATTGTCGGGGTGCTGGCGCTGCTGGCGGCGGCCGACGCGCTGACGCTGGCCGGGCTGGCGCGGGCGGATGATGCCTGGCAGCGGCAGGGGGTGTGGGCGGGCATCTGGCTGGTGGCGGCGATGATGACGATCATCGGCGGGCGGGTGATTCCCTTCTTTACCCGGCGCGGGCTGCGGCGGCCGGGCGACACCCCGCCCGCCGTGCGTCAGGACCAGGCCTTGCTGGCGGGGTCGGTGCTGATTGCCGTGCTCACCGCCGCCGGGGTGACGTTGTCGCCGCAACCGTGGCTGGCCGTGCTGTTCGCCGCCTTGGGCGCGGGCCATGCGGCGCGGCTGCTGCGCTGGTTCGACCGCGATGTGCGCAACGTGCCGCTGTTGTGGTCGTTGCACCTGGCCTATGCCTGGCTGCCGGTGGCCTGTTTCGGCATGGCGGGCTGGCATCTGGGCTGGTTCTCGTCACCCAGTCCGTCGCTGCATGCGCTGACGGTGGGGGCCATGAGCGGGCTGATCCTGGCGATGATGGCGCGGGTGACGCTGGGCCATACCGGCCGCGACCTGGTGCCGCCGCCGGGCATGGCGGCGGGTTTTGCCTTGTTGCAGGCGGGGGCGGGGGCGCGGGTGTTCCTGGTGCCGGTGCTGCCGGTATCGGGGCTGTGGCTGGCGGGCATCTGCTGGACGCTGGCGTTCGGGATTTTTGTCTGGCGTTATGCGCCGATGCTGGTGAAGGCGAGGGTGGACGGGCATCCGGGGTAACCTTGGTCCATTCATTCTCCTTCCGCTGGTCCGGTCTCCGTGCCTTCGCCCGGTTGCCGCAAGCTCTGCCGGTACCTGTCCAGAATGCCGTCCAGCACCGCATCATTGCGCGTAAACGCCCGGCAGTACTTGCAGACCGTGCGGTGCAGCGCCGCCTCGGTGCGCAGCGCCAGCGGCGCATCGCGCAACTGGCCGGAGGTCAGCTTGAAGATGTATTCGCGGCATTTCATCATCGCAATGTTTCCCCCGCAAAACCGTTCTGGTTCAGGCACAGGTGGATCTGTTTCCGCGCCCGGCTCAGGCACTGCCAGTAATCGGCCTTGCTGATCGCCAGCGTGCCGCAGATTTCTTCCGGATCACACTCCAGGAACTCCTTCATGCTGAACACCCGCGCCGGTTTGGCGGGCAGGTTGTTCATGCAGATATCCACCAGCTTGAAGAACTGGTCGCTCTCGGCCTGGCTGTCCGGCGATTGCCAAGAGGCCGGGGCCACGCCGCTCAGCCAGTGGTCGCGGGCATCAAAGAGCAGGCCGTCGATATCATCCTCGTAGGGCCGGTCCAGCCCCTGCGAAGGGCGGTAGCGCTGGCGCAGGCGGTCCATCACCTTGTTCTTCAGGATGCCGAACAGGTAGCGGCGCGGCTCCACGGTCGCCAGCGTCGCCGCATCGGCGGTCAGGACGGCGGCGAAAGTTTCCTGAACCGCATCCTCGGCATCTTCGTGGTGCGAGAGGTGCAGCCGGGCAAAGCGCAGCATCGGCAGCCGCCATTGCCGGACCCATGGGTCCAGTTCCTTGCGGATATCGATCATGGCCTACCGGACCACGGGACGGCGGGCAGGGACAACAAGCAGCGGGTCATGCGAGTTCATTCCATGGGTTCATGGCAAGGGAACCATGCTGAACCCGCCCGTACCGGCCGTCAATGCCGGCGGGGGCTGTTCGTCCGACCTTCCAGCCAATGATCCAGCGACCAGTTACCCATGCCCTTGGCCAGCAGCGCCAGCAGCATCAGCCCGAGCATCAGCGGCACCTTGAAGCCCTGGCCGTCGTCGGTCTCGATCTGGTTCCACCCGGCCCAGCCCAGATCAAAGTGGACGCTGTAGACCGCCACCCAGGTAACAAACAGCAAGCCCAGCGACGCCAGCCGTCCCAGCAGCCCGACCAGCAGCAACAGGCCCAGTCCGGTTTCCAGCAGTCCGGCCGTGACCCAGTTGAGGTCGGCCGGCAGCAGGCTGACCGGCAACGGGAAGCTCAGTTCGCGGAACCAGTCCGGCGCGCTCCAGCGGTCGGACAGCTTG
>CAZPZK010000139.1:0-7470 GCA_964591095.1 uncultured Moraxellaceae bacterium
ATGAACGGCGAGTTCTTGCGAAGAGGGCGCAAGCGTTGCGCCCCAACGATCAACGAAGTGACGTCTTTCTGCTCCCTGTCCCTGCCCCCGTTGGGGCGCATCGCATGCGCCCTCTCGACCGAACAGGAAGCCGGCTTACGGGATGAACAGCGTGTTCTGCGGATAAGGGCGCAAGTTTTGCGCTCCAACGTCATCATGTAGCTATCTTCAAGCCCTGAAGCAATCGTGTTGCCAACGTGCAGGATTTTGTTGAATGTATTCGGAAATCCGCAGGTATTCTTCTTCATCGCGGATAACGCGGTCGTGATAATTCCGCTGCCAGATGCTGCCCAGATCGTGGAAGCCGGAAACCCGTCGGATTGCGGCTGTCACTGTGCCTTTGTAGCCTCTGATGATATCCGTGATCGAAGATGGCGGACCCCCGGCCGGGGCTTCAACCAAATGGATGATGGCATGCACGTGATTGGGCATGATAATGAGGTCTGCCAACGTCACGTCCGGACGCAGGGATGTGGTGCTATGCCAGGCTGTGTAAGCAATGGTTCCCCAGGAATTCAGAATCATCTGGTTGTCCCGGATATCTCAAAATAGCATTTCACGTTGACGAGTAACCAAAGTGATGAAATACGCCCCGCGATGCCGGTAATCATGACCGGGCCAACGGGTGCTGTTGCGGCGAAGGCGTTTTGGTTGATTCATGCTGGTTCCTCCCTGAACCAAATGACGCCATTGTAACTCCAGCCCCCGTTGGGGCGCATCGCATGCGCCCTCTCAGCCGAACAGGAAGCCGGTTTACGGAATGAACGGCGAGTTCTTGCGAAGAGGGCGCAAGCGTTGCGCCCCAACGATCAACGAAGTGACGTCTTTCTGCTCCCTGTCCCTGCCCCCACGGCGGGCCCCCAAAATGCCGGTTAACTGCCCCGGTGCATGTGTTTTCAGGAGATACAACGTCCCAGGCCCACGGTGTCGGCGGCACAGAGAACCAGAAACCAACCGGTCAAGGTTCCGGCGGAAATCCAGACTTTGCGTTTGGCAGAGGGCGTAAGAGGAATTTTGCAAATCCAGAAGTACAGACAGGGAATAATAACCAGGATCAGGAACAGCAGGGTGGTCAGGAACCAGGCCGGGATCATGAGGACGAGCATACAGCCGCCCGGTAGCGTCAGGACAATACCGATGCCGGAAATGAGGGTGATCAGACCGGTGATGATCCGGATGAAAGTGGCGTCTTTATGGGCGCTGGACATGAGAAATCCTTTCTCGGTGAGTCGGGGGCAGCATTCTAGCGCTTTGGCGCCCGCCAGTAAAAAAAGGGGGGTAGATTTTTCCTAAGCCCCCGGCAACCGCCGCTTCAACACCAGCCACCACGGCTTCCGTTTCACTGACTGTGCAGCGTTATACTTGCCGGTATGTATCGTTGGGGCGCAACGCTTGCGCCCTCTCCGCAGAACACGCCGTCCATTCAGGCAAATCCAATCTTGTTCGTTCGCGAGGGCGCATGCGATGCGCCCCTACGGCTGGATATTTCATGGCTTCAACTCCGCCAGCCACCGCTTCCGTTCCGCCGTATAAAAACACCATGACATCTGTCACTTGCCCCGCCGCCGCCGCTGTGCCAGCATGTCGCTTTAGACTCAGGGGCACACCATGAAAAAGACCCTTCAATCCGGCCTTGCCGCCGCCGCGTTGTTCGCCGCCGGTTCGGCCCTGGCCGCCCCCGCCGCCGCGCCGGCCAAGGTCGAGCCGATGCCCGTGCTGGCGGCGCCCGACAGCAATTCCAACCTGCTGGCCCGCACCAAGGCCCTGCTCGACAAGCCCGCCACCTGGAACCGCATTCCGGCCAAGGTCACCCTGTGCCTGTTCGCCCCCGGCGGCACCAACAGCCGAGCCTACCAGTACGCGATGGACAGTCTGTCGCAACTGCCCAAGTACACGGCGATGGCCAAGGAAATCGGCATTGACCTCAACGTCAGCTTTACCTCGTCCACCAGTCTGCGCATTGACATGGCGTCCCCCAGGCTCAAGCGCAAGGCCACGACCGATGTCAAGATCAACCTCTTCACCGACGAACGCATCGCCACCGAGGAATTCAAGGTGGGGCAGTGTGACGGCGTGGCGATCAGCAATCTGCGCGGCCGCCAGTTCAATCCCTTTGTCGGCAGCCTGGACGCGATTGGCGCCGTGTTGTCCTACCGGCAGCTGACCGAGGCCATCACCTTCCTGGCGCGTCCGGAAATGGCCGGTTTCATGGTCAATCAGGATGTCGAGGTCGTGGGCATCGTGCCGCTGGGCGCGGCGTATGTCATGGTCAACGACCGCCGCATCAACACCCTGGCCAAGGCGGCGGGGCGCAAGGTGGCGGTGCTGGATTTCGACAAGTCGCAGGCGACGATGGTGCAGAAGATCGGTGCCCAGCCGGTGTCGGTGGACATGAGCAGCATCGGCGGCAAATTCAACAACGGCCAGGTGGACATCCTCGCCATGCCGGCGCTGGGGTTTGAACCGCTGGAGCTGTACCGGGGCATGACCGATGACAAGGGCAACGTGCGCGGCGCCATCTTCAAGTTCCCCTTGTTGCAGGTGACCGGGGTGATGATGATGCACCGGGGTAAATTCCCTGACGGCATCGGCCAGCTGATGCGCGAATTCACCGCCATGCAACTCGCCCCGGCCTACCAGTTCATCCTGGAAACCGAGAGCGCCATTCCCGTCAAGTACTGGATGGACATCCCCGAATCCGATAAGCCCGGCTATGTCAACATGCTGCGCAATGCCCGTCTGGCGGTGACCAAGGACGGGTTTTACGACCCGCGGATGATGAAGTTGCTGAAGAAGGTCCGTTGCAAGCTGGAACCGGCCAATTATGAATGCAGCATGGATGATGAATGAGGGCTATATCCCTCTGAGCACCGCCATTGCGCCCGGCACATCCAGCCACGCCGAGGCATAGGACCGGAACAGCAGCGCTTCCGGCAGCGCCCAGTCCCATTTCTCCTGCTGCAGGTTTTTCGCTTCCACCAGCAGCGACTGCACATCCGGCACGGGTAGGTGCCGCAGCGAGCGCAGCAGGCCGGGCAGTTCCTCCGGCGTGGCGCCGCGCACGGCAATGGCCACGCCCTCCGGGGTGGCCTTCAGCCCGTGCCGGTTCAGGATCAGCGCCAGGGTGTTGTTGACGGCATCGCCGCGCCAGGTCAGCCACAGCAATTCGTCTCCCCCCGTCAGCCACGGCGTGGCCTGCAGCCCGGATTCCCGGTAATAGGCGCGGGCTTCGGCCAGCAGAGCCTGCGCCGTGTCGTCGAGAAAAATCACCGCTTCGTCGCTGGCCAGCAACGCCTGCATCTCTTGCCGCACCCGGTCATGCAGCCGGATTCCGCCGCTGTCGAAGGCGGGCGGAGCGCCGCCCTTGTCCGGGCGCACGCTGATCTTGCGCGCCTGTTCGTCCACGTCCAGCACCCGCCAGCCGCGCCCGGCAAAAATCAGCCCCTGTTCCGGCAGCAACGGTCGGCTCAGCGGCAGCGTGCCCAGCACCTTGCCCTGATATTCCACCCGGTATTCCTCCTCGGCCTCGAAGGAGGCATAGAAGGTGTAGTGGTTGATCAGCTTCTCGCCGCGCTCGCCGGGCAGCAGCAGTCCGGCGCTGTCCTGCACCAGCAGGTCCAGTTCGCCCAGATAGCGCAGCAGGGCCAGGAAGTCATCGCGGCGCACGGCGTCAAAGGGTCCGTTTTCTACCAGCGTCTGCCACAGCCGGGCGGCGCTGACGCCGCCTCTTTCCGCCACCACGGACAAGATCTGCTGCACCAGCGTCGAGGCGTGCAGGCCCTGTGCCTGCGCCGGTTCGCACCAGCCGGCCAGCAGCAGCCGGATCATGGCGATGGATTGCAGCAGGCTTTCGTGGATGCGGTCGGAGAAGGCGGAATGGGCGGTGATTTCCGGTTCGATGTTGAAGGCGCGCAGGATGGCGGCTTCGCCGGGCCGCCGTCCGGAGCGGCCCAGCCGCTGCCGCAGCGAGGCCACCGACGGCGGCGGCCCGATCTGCGCCACGCTTTTCACCGCGCCCAGGTCTATGCCCAGTTCCAGAGTGGTGGTGCAGATGGCGGTGGCGGGGCGCGAGCGGTCCTTCAGCGCGCGCTCGGTGTGTTCGCGCAGCTCCCGTGACAGGCTGCCGTGGTGCGGCCAGAAGACGTTGGCCACGCCCTCGGCGTCGCAGCAGCGGCGCAGGTGGTCGGCATAGGCTTCCACCTGACGACGGCTGTTGGGAAAGACCAGGTTGTTGCTGTGGCGCAGCGCCTTGTACAGGTGCGCGGCAATGGCCAGTTCGCAGACGGAGGGCGGGTCCACCGCTTCCGGATCGGCGGTTTTCCGCACCGGGGCCACCACCGGTTCCACATAGCCCTTGAGCAGGATCTTCAGTTCCTGGCGGGCGGCGCTGGAGACAATCACCTGCACCGCCTCCGCGTCCTGCGGCCGCAGGAACAGCGCCGCCTGGCGCATGTCGCCCAGCGTCGCCGACAGGCCGACGCGCGCAATGCGCCGTCCGGCGGCGCGTTCGGCGCGGTGCAGCAGCGACTGCAACTGCTTGCCGCGCTCGCTGCCGATAAAGGCGTGCAGCTCATCCACCACCAGATAGCGCAGGGCCGCCAGCAAGCCCGGCACGGCGCTGCCGCGATGGACGAACAACGCCTCCAGCGATTCCGGGGTCATCAGCACAATGCCCTGGCCATGCTTCAGGAAGCGTTGCTTGGCGGACACCTTGCTGTCACCGTGCCAGGCGATCACCGGCAGTTCCAGCGCCTCGCACAGGCGGTCCAGGCGCTCCCACTGGTCGTTGATCAGCGCCTTCAGCGGGCTGATGCAGATCACGCAGCCCGGCGACGGTTGCGCCAGCAGGTGGCTGAGGATGGGGAAGAAGGCGGCTTCGGTCTTGCCGGTGGCGGTGGCGGCGGCAATGATCACATCGCGGTCGGCGGGCAGCAGCGCCGGAATCGCATGTTCCTGGATGTCACGCAGCTGGGTCCAGCCTTCGGCCCAGATCCAGCGGCGGATGCGTTCGTCCAGTTGCCCGAAGGCGGCGGACTCAGAGCTTGAAGCTGGCAAATTCGGCGTCCTCGTCGGCGGCGGCATCCAGCGCGCCGCCGGTGTCCGCCTGCACCTCCACCGCGCCGATCAGGTCCTGCCAGCGTGCTTCCGGGTTCTGGTCCAGCACCGCCAGCAGGTTGATGAAGGCGGTGATGGTGGTGCGCGGCGTGCGGAAGTAGGCGTCGCCCAGCCGCCCGGCGCAGTGGTTCATGAAGGCGGGAATGGCCTCGTCCGGCAGCAGGTACTTCGCCGGGTCGCCGCCGGCATAGACATGGCGCAGCTTCTGCAGCAGCACGAAGAAGTCTTCCGGCGTCAGCCCCGACAGCCGCAGCACCGGCCCGGAGAAGTCCACCAGCCCGGCCTGGCTGAAGGTGTTTTCGGTCAACCGTGATTGCAGGGCGGTGTAGCTGTACAGGCCGCGCCGGGTGTCGAGCAGGAATTCCGGGGTGCCGCCGAGGATGAAGCCCAGTCCTTCCGCCGAGCCCTGCAGCGAGTCGTTGAGCATGCGCAGGATCTGCTCGTAGTTGGCGTTGCGCGCCTGGGTGTTGGCCAGCTTGTAGAGGTTGACCATTTCATCGAGGCAGATCAGCAGGCCGCTGTAACCGGCCAGCCGTACAAAGCGCGCCAGCAGCTTCAACTGGTCGTACACCGCCGCATCGTCGATGCAGCTGCGCACGCCCAGCGCCTGGCGGGCATCGGTCTTGGTGGTGAACTCGCCGCGCAGCCAGCGGATGGCGTCGGCCTTGAGCTGTTCATTGCCGTCCTCGAAACCCTTGCAATAGGCGGCAATCACTTCCGCGAAATCATAGCCGTTGACCATTTCGGTCAGCTGCGCCAGTCGTTCGTGGATGATGCTTTCACTGCTGCGGCCACTGGCCTTGGCTTCGGTCTTGGCCTGCGCCACGAATTTTTCCACCACGCCCGCCAGCGCGCCGCCGTCCGGCTTGGTGCGGGTGGACAGGTTCTTCACCAGCTCGGCATACAGCGAGCGCGCCTGCCCGCCCGAGGCATGCAGCCGCCGGTCGGGGTTGAGGTCGGCGTGCAGTGTCACCAGCTTCTTTTCCATGCCGATGGCGCGCACCAGGTTCAGGAAAAACGTCTTGCCCGCGCCGTATTCGCCCACCACCACCCGGAACGCCGAGCCGCCGTCGGCAATGCGGTCGATGTCGCGGATCAGGGCTTCCAGTTCCTTCACCCGGCCGACCTGGATCAGGTGCTGGCCGCTGCGCGGCACCACCCCGGCGCGGAGGGACTGGATCAGGGCGTCACGGTCTTTGCTGCGGATCAGGCTCATGCGGGCGGGTTCTCCGGGTGTCGGGGGTCGGTTTAGGGGGGGCGGGAAGGGGGTGACTGTATATCTCTTACGCCCACCCTGCAAGGCAGGGGGGCTGCCCGGCGCTTGCGGCTTCCCCGGCGAGTATCTACAATGAGTCTACATTCCTGCAGCCGGAGTCTCCACCGTGTCCATCCAGATATCCATCCAGAAATGGGGCAACAGCGCCGCCATTCGCTTGCCCGCGGCCGTGCTTGCCCAACTCGATTTGCAGCCGGGTGACAAACTGACGGCCGAGATTCGCGATGGCGGGCTGGTGCTGGCCCCGGCCCGCAAGCGTTACACCCTGGGGGAATTGCTGGCGCAGTGTGACGCCGGGGCGGAGGTTGAAGAGTGGGAAGGCTGGCGGACCATGCCGCCGGCGGGTGATGAGGTATGGTGAAGCGTCCGGTATTTGAGCGTGGCGACATTGTCCGTTTTTGCCTGAATCCGGTGGCCGGGCGGGAGTTGCAGGGCGATTTCCGCCCGGCGCTGGTGTTGAGCCCGGCCTCTTTCAACCGGCTGGGCATGACGCTGGTTGCACCCATTACCCAAGGCGGTGATTTTTCCCGGCAGGCGGGTTTTGCGGTGACCCTGCTGGGGGCCGGCACCGAAACCCAGGGTGTGGTGCTGGTGAATCAGGTGCGCATGGTGGACTTGGGCAGCCGGGGCGGGGTGAAGGTGGAAGATGCACCGGCCGCGATCGTGGAGGAGGTATTGGCCCGGTTGATGGCGGTGCTGGAGTCGCCGTAGCCTGTGCGGTAACGCAGGGGCTGCCGTTGTTGCGGAGCACGTCTCTGGCGGGAGCCCCCCCCTGCCGCCTGGGCATTGCCCCCTGCGTTGCAGGAGGGAAGGATTGCCCGGTAGCCCGTGTGGCAACACGGGAACTGCCGTCGTTGCGGAGGCCGGTTCCCGCATTCCGCGGGCTCCATGCGGGCTAGTCTTGAAAATCCCCCGCCAATCCTGTAATAAACCACCAACACTTCCCCACAACGCACACAAGGACATGGCCGTGACACACTTCCCCCCCAAGCAGCCAAGCAGCCAAGCAGCCAAGCAGCCAAGCAGCCAAGCAGCCAAGC
>CAZPZK010000140.1:0-7469 GCA_964591095.1 uncultured Moraxellaceae bacterium
CGCATCGATATACAGCTCGTCCGAACCCAGCACGCCACTCAGATACCCCTGCGTAACCACATCCGTCGTTGCATCGTAAACCTTGCTGTCGGCGGTCACCAGGCCGTATATGGTACGCGGCGTAATGCTGGCTAAAGCTTCGGTATTGGCGGTGACCACATAGTTACCCGCCGAAGACCCCGTCAGGCTGTAGCTGACATTCACGGTCTTGCTGCTGCCAACCTGCTTGTCGAGAAAATATCCCGAGGTATCCATCCCCAGCGAGTCCGAATCCAGCACGCCGCTGAGCGTGCCGGAAGTCACCGCATCAGTCGTCCCGTCATACACCTTGTCATCAACGCGAATCACCCCGGAAATCATGCGCGGGTCGATATCCGCCGTGGTTTGCCCATTGGCGGTCACGGAATAATTGCCTGCCTCGTTCCCGCTCAGGGCATAGCTCAACGAGACCGTCTTGCCCTTACCGGCATTGGCATCATCAAATGTGCCGGATGTCAGCAGACTGACATCGTCTGTCCCGAGAACGCCGCTCACCGTTCCGTGTGTGACCGCATCAAGGGAGGCGTCGTAGACTTTGCTGTCTGCCGTGATCACTCCGGTAATGTCCAACGGAGTAATGCTTGCGGATAAGGTATCGGTTGACAGGGTGATGCGGTAATTGGCGTCATCCATGCCACCCAGCACATAACTGGCATAGACCGTCTTGCCCTGACCGGCATGACGGGTGTCAAAAACCCCGGTTGCCGTCAGGAAAACATCCTCTCCAGCCACCACGCCCACCAGACTGGCATTGACACCCGCGGCGATCGTCCCGTCGTAGACCCGATCCAGCGCAACTGCATTGATCAACAAGGTTTTGGGGTCAATCCGCAAGCTGCCGGACTGATAGGAGATGTCATACCCCTGCTGTGAGGAATAAAAACCGGATACATCGAGACCGTAAGTCCCGACATTGCGCGCCCCTTGCGAGTCGCCGGAAAAGACAGCACTGCCATAAAGCAAATCGCTGGATGGGGTCTGTGAGAAGCCCAGTCCGTCACCACCGGCATAGCCCGTGCCGTCATACTCCTTGACGGCGTTATTGGCGCTGATGGTCAAGCCGGTCAGGAAGTTTCGCAGCAAGGGCAGGGTTTGCCCTTCATAGATGCGCCAGATGGCCGAACTGCCGCCCGCGCCGGCAATATCCCAGCCAGCCAGGGAAAACGTCTCGCCCTTCATCAGGTCGGTGGTGGCCATGCCATAACCGGTGCCGTCATCCGGCGTCTGACCCAGATCATAGAAACTGCCGACCACGGCCGAACCATCAATATCCTGCCCCACCAAGCCGCCCACGCCCGAAGATCCGGTGACGGTCGTCGCGGCGTAACTGTTGATGATCGCTCCCGCATTGGCCCCGACCAATCCACCCACCACATTGCCGCCAGTCACCGTACCGACGGCGTAACTGTTGCTGATCTTGCCACTGGCCGAATTGAATCCCGCAATGCCGCCGCCACCCATGAGATCGGAAAGCCCGTCAAACCCCTGCACGCTGCCATTGAAATAGCTGGTCTGGATGGTGCCGTCATTCTGGCCAACCAGGCCTCCGACGTATCCGCTGGAGCCCACCACCTTTATACTGGGAGCCACACTGCCATAAAAAAAGCTGCGCTGGAGGGTCCCGGCGGTATAGTTCTGGCCGACCAACCCGCCCACATAATTCGAACCGGTGACACTGCCAGCCGCCTGGCTGTCACTGATCACACCGTAGTTGCTGCCCACCAGACCACCGACATAGGTCGCGTTGTCCAGCAGTCCCCCCGCCGAGTCGGCCAGCAGGACCATTCCCCGGCCGTCCGAAATCGTGCCTGAATTGGTGCCGGCCACCCCGCCCACGGAATACGCCATGGCGCCCGTGGCATTGTCGATTGTTGCCTGCACGCTGCCGGATACATGGCTGAACAATCCCTTGCTACTGCTGTTGAAACCGACAATACCGCCGATACCGCTGAGAAATCCGCCCTGGGCCAGATGGCTGACCGTCACCGGTCCGGCGCTGAACAATTGCCCCCCGCCCAGTAGCAGTACGTCACCCTGGCTTTGACCGAGAAGGCCGCCGACATTGAAGATATAACCGGCATTACGGGTCAGGGTATTGAACATGGAGACCGTGACCGCACCACCGTTATAGGGTGTGATGATGCCGCCCAGATTGATGACGCCGCTGTTGGTGCCCACCTGACCGGCGACGGCATTGATCGTGCTGCCCTCGCTGCTGGTCACCTCGACAGCGGCCGAGGCGAGACTGTCATAGACGGCGCCCGCGGGCGTGCCGCCGGTCGTCGCCGGGGCGATCATGGCCGAAGTCCCCGCCGCCGTGCCCCGGTTATAGCCCACCAATCCGCCGATATTGGAAGCGTTACCGGCATCCATGACAACCTTGACCACGCCGGCGGCGCTGCTGTTGCGCAGATCTGCGTCGTTCTCACCCACCAGGCCGCCGATATTCTGCAGAAAACGCGTACCGGCGGATTGGACCGCAACCGTACCGGCGGCATGGACATTCGTCACCGCGCCCTTGCTGATGAGTCCCACGCCGCCGCCGACCGCCGAGACGCCGCTACCGGTGACTGTCACGGAGACGGTCGCCAGTGCATCGCTGAGAATGCCGTTGTTCGTGCCGACAATCCCGCCGACATTGCTGATGGCGCCATCCGGCTTGTCATTGATGACCGTCACCGCGCCACCGCGATAGGCGTTCTTGTCCGTCTGCAAGGTCAGCGACAGGTCGTTCTGACCCACGACACCGCCGACATGCTGGATGTCCGCCGAGAAATTCGACAGGGCGGGCGCCGAAGCCGTGACCTGCACGGCCCCGCCCGTCACCGGCGCGGCGTTGACCAGCGTCGAGTCATCAATGCTGCCGGTATTGAGTCCGACCAGGCCGCCCACGGCGGCGACCGTGCCGCCATCCGTCAACCTGACCGTCACGGCGCCGGTGGACACGCTGTCCATGATCAGGTTGGTGTTGCGTCCGGCAAGGCCGCCGATATAGGACAGATTAGAGGCGGCGGCATCCCCCTTGACCCGGACTTCCGCTGCCGACGAACTCTGACTGATGACGCCGTTATTAAGGCCGACCAGACCGCCGATATCCGCCATGCCGGTGATGTCCGGGTTGGTTGTCACCTGGACCTGGCCGTTGACGGAACTGCCGACCACCGCGCCGTTGTTGATGCCGGCAAGCGCCGCCGTGGTAGACGCGCCACTGATCGCCGCCTTGTCAAGGTGCACATAACGGATCTGGCCGTTGGACTGGGCGAACAGGCCGATACCGGACTCCGTCGGCCGATTGATGGTGAGGCCTGTGAGCGTGTGACCCAAGCCATCCAGAATGCCGTCAAAGGGATTGCTGGCCGTGCCGATCGGGGTAAATCCCGCGGCCCGGTTCCAGCCGGCTGTAGCGGACGCATCGATATCCGTGGCCAGGGCATAATTCCCTCCCTTGGTCTCCAGCAACTGCAGGGCATTGATATCGCGGATCAGGGTAAAGTCCGTGCCGCTGATTTGCAGGGAAGCATTCAATCCGTTGAGCGTGATGCTCCCGCCGGCGCCCAGGGAGTAACGCCCTTCCCCACCCAGCGCAGGCTTGATGATCAGACCGGCGCTCTTGCCATCGGCAATGATGCGGTCGTTGATCTGGACATTCCGCTCGGCATTGAGCGTCAGTTGGGTGTCGGCGCTCCAGGCGACCAGGTCATTAATGAAAATATCACCATTGCCTTCCACGCCGCCGTCGGTGTTCTGGATGACAACACTGGTCAGATCCAGCTCCTTGGACAAACTGGTACCGGAGATATCGCCGCCGGTCGCCGAAACCAGGAAGTCGCGCGGGTCAATCAGCCAGGTCCCGGTCACGCCCGTGGCCGACAAGGTGGTAATCCGCGCATCATCGCCAATACGGACCGTGGCGGCGGATGTCTCGACAAACCCGCCGTTACCCGACGTCGGGGCCGATGCATCCAGCGTGCCGTCAACCTGGACGGCGCCGACTTCCATGTCACCCATCAAGCGGATGACGCCGTTACGGTTTTCCAGGGTCCGCGCCTCAATGACGCCATCATGATTCACCACCGCCCGCGCCAGGCGATCCGCGCCCTCCGCCGTCAGCAGCACCTGCCCGCCATCGGCGCGGATCAGACCGTGATTGGCCGCCAGCGCATCCAGACTGCCCTGATCCACCGTCAAGCCGGCCAGCGAACCGTCCGCCAACTGCAGGGTCACCGCCTGGCCCGCGGCCAGGTTCACCGATCCGGCACGGGCCTCAAGAGTCCCGCTGTTGCTGACCCGAGCGCCCAGCAGGGCGATATAACCGCCGTCCCGCGCCTGCAACGCGCCGGCATTACTGACTTCCTGCGTGGAGGTGCCGCTAAAACGGAAATTGCCGGACAGAAAATCCGGCGTGGCCAGCCCCAGCGTCGAAGCCACCAAGCCGCCGACCGATACCTGTGCCTGTTGGCCGAACAGCACTCCGTTAGGGTTCAGCACGAACACCTGCCCATTGGCATTGAGTCCGCCCAGTATCCGGCTGGGGTCCTGTCCCAGCACGCGGTTGAGCGCGATGGCGCCGGTATCGGGCTGCACGAAATTGACCGTCTCGTTGCGGTCAATGCTGAACCCTTCCCAATCGACGGCCAGCCGGCTGCTGCCCTGGGAGATGGTCATCACCTGCCCGCTCTGGCCAATCTGCCCCTCCCCGGCCGTGATGACGCCTCCCGTGGGCAAGGCCCAGCCGGTACCGGCCGCCAGCGCCAGCGTGGCGCTCAGGGTGAGGACGCGACCGCTCTTGCCGCGACGGCGCGCCGTTTCCGCAACAGGGATCCAGAGATTGCGCATGGCATCCCAGACCAGACGATAGGCGCGATTGAGGCAGGCATGGCGGCTCATGGAAAAACTCCCTTTTTTGCGGCCCGTCGTTGCAGGCGCGGCGAATGGACTTTGCCGGGGCATCATGAAATAGAAGAGCCCGGGCAGGTATTTCGCCAATTCTAAAGGAGTGGGCCTGTTTGGAGAACGGTTATCGGATAACCTGTTGACACGTGCGGTGCGGCCGCCATGAAAAAACCGGAGTCATCCGGGGAGGACTCCGGTTTGGGCCGGCCGGAAGCCGGACTGGAAAGTGGTGGCCGAAAGGCTATCGAACTGTCCTCTGAAAGCATTGCAGTACAAGAGGCTATGTTTTCGGAGACGAAAAGTTACCCCCAAAGTTACCCCCAATTTGTTTTGTGGGCCTTGTTTCGGGGTCGTGGCGGTATCCATCTTTCAGCCCCGGAATCTGTGGATGAAGAAAGCCCCACATTCTTGGCAGGCTCCTGACTCCGATTGTCAGGCAGCGGCTTCAAATGATGAGGCTTTGAGCCGGTGAATACCCACGAAGATCATAGCAGCCCTGCCTGCTGGTGCTGAAGTCTCCCAGATTAACGGCTTTTTCGGTGCGTACTCCTTCTTTGCGCACTCCGGCTCCCCGGATTTCGGTGCGTGAAACAGTGCGTGAATCCTCTTTGCGTGAAATCAGAACCCCTTTGTTTCGCTGCGTAATTCGCTGCGTAATACGTCACTGCGTACCGCCATAACCCCTATTTTCGCTGCGAAGTCCGGTGCGCAGTTCGTGATTGCGAACTTCGTCAACCCCGCATTTCGGTGCGGAGTTGGGACTTCCCTGTAACGTGCGGGTGTAACAGCCTTTGTAACAGCCAAACCCCATGAGCGTGGCAAGACTGCGGCAAGGCTCAAACCCCATGAGATGGCGGGAAAAGTTAACTTTCCTCCGTGTTTTCCCGAGACTTGCGCGGGCCGGTGCTGAGTCCGCCATGCAGGCCGCAGCGCCCGCTCCGGTAAAGGTCACGGCGCTTGCAGGGCGTCCCGGCCCTTGTCCTGGCTCCACAGGTCATGTCGGCCAGTTCCTGGGGCAGCGGTGGAAACGGCGGCGGCGGCGGGTAGGTGTAGCCACGTTCCCGCCATGGTGCGCGGCTCTTGTCGAAGTCTGCCCAGTATTGCCGCCACTGTCGGCGAAGATCAGGGGTGGATGGATGACTCACTGCACCCCCTCCCGCATCGCCTCCTGGTGAAGCCGTCTTCCTTCCCCGCAATACTTGCCGGATCGCGGAAAGCAGAACGCGCAGGCGGTGAAGTGATTCACGAACGCCAGTTCAGCCGGTCGCGCCTCGATGCCGTAAACGGGCCTGCAAGCCGTTTCAAGGCGGTCTTCACCCTCTTGGCGGGTCAGTGCGTCCAGCGCCCTGAAACCGGCCTGCAAGCCACGGATGCGGGCCTGAATGACCACGGCCACATAATCGGCATGGCGTTGGCCAGCATCCGGGAATTCCGTCAGGTAGGCGGCGTATCCGTTGCCGGTGCGCTCGGCCTGAGTGCAATACAGGTGATTATCAATGCAGCAGTCCCGGCAGGTCGCCAGATGGCGCATCAGGTGGCGTTGAATCTGGTGAAGGTCTTCTGCCGTCACCAGCGGTTCACGCTTGAGGTAGGCGCGTTGCCGGTCGGTGACGGGGGTTGGGTCGTTGGCGGCTTGATGGTAGCCAGCATCAGCGATTGGCCGAAATGACAAAACTGACGGCGTGTCTTTGGTGGCGGAAGTATCCGCAACGGCGTCGGTTTCAGCGGCATGAACAGGCTGATTTTCAGGCAGTGCAACCGGCGTGCAACGGCCTGAAAAACCCTCTGCAACCGATGCAACTTTCGGGGGCGTTTCAGGGGGTAAAAGTTGCATGGGTTTTTCGGGTGGAGTTGCATCATGGTTGCATGGTTGGTTGCACGCTGAACCATTGGCAATCAATGATTTCAGGCCATGCCGTTGCATGGTGGTTGCGCCGGGTGTTGCGGTGTTTTCCCCGGAAAGTTGCATGTTGCATCCGTATAGGCGTGCAACGTGCAACTCATCCAGCTTTTCGGCGGCAATTTGCTTCAGGCTCATGGCTGTTTCTCCTTCACCAAACCTTGAGCGCGGGCCTTCTTCATGTGCCTGCTTACGGTCGATTTATTGATTTCCAATTGCTCGGAAATCTCGATTGGGGTGAAGCCTTCATTGGCCAAACTGACAACCTTGTCAAAGGTGGCAAGCTCCAGCTTTCGCCATGTCCATGCAGCTCGGCCATGTTCATCTTCGTCAAGGGCGCAAAGCATCGGCTCGGCGTCGTCGCCACTGAATCCCCGCGCCTTCTCGAAATGCACCTCAAAGGCCGCGCCCTGGCCGGGCGTGTAGTCACCTGGGCGGCGCAGGGCGATAACAGTATCAAGCACGTCTTCCCGCTTGCTGGTGCCGCGCTGAGCACCTGTCTTCCCGGCATGGTGAACAAACAGCACTGACCGTCCGGCGCTGCGTTGCTTCAGCGCCCACATTTGCACCACGTCCCAGCTATCTGAAAATCATCTAGCCGTCCTCCAGCCACCGTGAGGTGGAAGGGCTAAAGTGA
>CAZPZK010000141.1:0-7439 GCA_964591095.1 uncultured Moraxellaceae bacterium
GCTGTGCCTTGAGCGTGCCGCTCAGGCCCATGTCCTGCAGCCGGATGTCATGCCGGCCGGATGCCATCACCCCGTCAGCCGCCAACCGGCCACTCAGCACGGCGGGCCAGTCCGGCACCCAGAAATCGTTGCGGAAGGCATCCAGCCCCAGACTAGCGGACCATTCCACCCGGCCCGGCCGCCAGGACGCCCCGGTGCTGCCGGTCGCCGCGCCCGCCTCGCCCTGATACTGGAGGAAATCCGCCCGGAATCCGGAACGCGACCCCTGTCCCGTCAGGCGCCAGTCGCCGCCGGGCGTGCGCTCGGAACGCATGGCCAGCGCGGCATCGAGTTGAAAACGCGCCGGGGAACCGCGATATTGCAGGCTGCCGGCGGCGGACTCCGCCATGCCCAGGCCGGGGACACGGCGTGACAGGTTTTGCCAGCCCAGTTCCAGTTGCTGATCCTCACGCCACCGCCAGGGATAGGTCTGCCCGCGCAGCAAGCCTTCCCAGGTCTCACCGGAATTCCAGCCCGCCTTGAAGCGGACGGAGGAATCACGCGCCGTGGCGTAACCCTCGGTGTCGAGCTTGCCCGACAGCACGGGCAGGAAGGACTTCACCGCCGGCTGGAACCGCGACAGGTCGACGCCGCTCCAACGTGATTCGATCCGCCAGTGCGGCCTGTCCCGCCAGCCGACATCCCCGGCCGCGCGCAGCAAGCCGCCCATGCGCGTCCGGGCTTCCAGCGGGGCCAGCGTCAGGGTATGCCAATCGGTCGTCGCGGCCAGCCGGTAGTCGCCGGGCGGCAGCACGTTGGCCCGCAATCGGCCGCCGCCAACCAGCGCCAGCCCCTGGCGATTGCCGCGAAAATGCAGCATCCCGTCCCGTGTCTGGATTTGCAGGGCGGAAAACCAGGGAAAATCCATTTTCCCCCAGCGCAGCAAGCCCTGGTAATCCTGACGCGGCGCCAGGGCATCGAGGGTGGCGATCATTTCCACCGGTAACGGCCGCCGGTGCAGCAGGTTGACCTGCAAGGCCGCCAGGTCGCCGCCTATGCGGGCGCGCAAGGGCCGCAAATGATGGCTGGACAAAAAGGCCGCCCGCAAGCTGCCTTCCGCCTTGATCGGATAATTGCCGTCGAAATCCAGCGCCCCCCCCAGACGAAGATGGAATCGCGGATGCGCCAGTTCGACATTGGGCACCCGCAAATGCTGCAGCAACCACTCGGCTCCCTGCAGCGACAGGCTGTCCGCCGCCAGGGTTCCGGACTTCTTGACCACCGCGATGTCATCCAGCCGCCCCTGCGCCAGAACCAGGCGAATCGGCAGGCGCGGATGCTTGAGATTGACGCGACCGGGATTGGGCGGACCGGTAAACACCAGTCGCACGCCCCTGGCCGTCAGGTCATCCACATACAGATCGCCGGCCAGCAAGGAGGCCCAGGTCAGGCGCAACTCCAGGGATTGGGCATCCAGATGGAATTTTTTGCCCTGAAAGCGGAATTGGCGCAGGCGAATGCCGTCGCGCAAGGTGCCGCCCGCCACTTCAAAACGGATCGGCGTCCGCAGGGAAACCACTTTCTCCAGCAGCCAGCGCGTGCCGGCCGAGGAGCCTGCGGCCAGATAAAGACATAGCCAGAGCACGAAGATCAGCAGCAGCACGCTGACCAGCAAATGGCTGGAGCCGCGCCAGATCCAGCGCGCCAGGCGCCTGAGCCAACGACGCACCGTTTTCACAATGCCGGCCCCATGAAGAAGTGGATGCGCGGCGAACTGGCGCTCTCGGAACCCCCCCAGGCCACATCCAGCCGGACCGGCCCAACCGGCGAGATCCAGCGCACGCCGACCCCGGCGCCGGTGGCCAGCCCGTCGTTCAGGCTGTCGAAGGCATTGCCGGTATCCACAAAAGCCGCCAGCCGCCAGCGTTGTGTCAGGCGCCAGGCATACTCCGAACTGGCGGTGATGAGATTGGCCGCGCCCACCGCCTGGCCGCTGGCATCGCGCGGCGACAGGCTCTGGTAATCAAAGCCGCGCACGCTCTGGTCGCCCCCGGCGTAAAAACGCATGTTCAGCGGCACGCTGTCGAAATCGCTGGTCAGCAAGGTGCCGAGATCGGTGCGCAGCAGCAGCATGTGCCGGTCGGCGAAGGTGCGCAGCAGGCGCCAGCCGGCGCGCAGCGAGATGAACTCGGCATCCGACAACAGGGAGCGCGAGGCCAGCTCGGTCTGGTAATACTGGCGGTCGCCCCACACCGGGTCGGCGCCGCCCCGGCTGCGCGTGCGATTGAGGCTGAAACCCGGCAGCAGCAGGTTGTTGGTTTCTTCAACACCGTTATTTTGCCGCGAGGACTCATTGCTGAAGCGCAGCGTATAGGCGCGTTGCCAGCCGCTGGGGCGGCGGATCAGCCGCTCGACACCGACCGTGGTGCTGTAGGTGGTGGCATCGTCCAGCACTTCCCGCTTGAAACCGGAAAAGAACTGCAGTGTATCGTTGAGCGGGTGTGTCCACGGAATGCCGTAACGGAAGGTCGCGCTCTGCCGGACACTGGAAATTTCGGTCGCGGCCTCGATACTGTGTCCGCGGTCATTGAGCAACGGCCGCCGCCAGGACACGCTGACGCGGGCGTCAATGTCGGTGGCGTAGCCCAGACCGAGATCGAGCTGGTTGGGGTTTTCGGATGACAGCAACACGTTGACCGGCACGCGCTCGTTCACCGCCAGGTCGGTTTCGGCGCGCACCCGCACCTCGTTGAAATAACGGCTGTCGAGCAGGGCCTTGTTGAATTCGATGATCTTGCTGGCTTCGTAATAATCATCGGGCAGGAAAGGCGTCAGCTTTTCCAGCCATTCCAGTTGCAGCGGCAAGGGACGATCCGGATTCAGGGAACTGAACACCACATCCCCAAAGTGGTAGCGGGGGCCGCTGTCATAGTCGAGCCGGATATCCACGGTCTGCCCCGGCTGGGTGACCACGACATCATGAACCTTCCACTCCCCGGCAAAATACCCCCGTTCCAGCGCCATGTTCTGCACCAGGCTCTTGACCGCTTCGTAACGGCCATGATGGAACACATCGCCCTCGCCCAGCGGCAAGGTGTCGAGCAAGGCGGTAAAGGCGATATCGTTGCTGGCCTCCCCGTGATAACGCAGTTCCATGTGGCGGACAATGACCGGCTCTCCCGGAATCACCGATACCAGCACCTGGTTGCCCTGCGGGGTGAAGCGCACGGCAGACTGGTAATAGCCGACCGCCTCCATCGCCTCGCGGGCGGCGCGGCGCAGGCGGGT
Organism: uncultured Moraxellaceae bacterium; assembly: GCA_964591095.1. Taxonomy (GTDB): domain Bacteria; phylum Pseudomonadota; class Gammaproteobacteria; order Pseudomonadales; family Moraxellaceae; genus Fluviicoccus. The sequence goes on from CAZPZK010000141.1 coordinate 3,268, forward strand.
CTGGGTCTCGCGCCAGTTCTGCAGGTCCTCGGCGGTCAGCTTGCCAAGATAGGCTTCGAGATTGGCCTTGGGCTCATTGCTCAGGCCCTCGATGCGCAGCACGACCTCCTCCTGGGCCATCACCACGCCGGAGAGGCCGGCAAACAGCGCCGCGAACAGCCATTTTTTCCCGCCTTGCATTCCCGACCCCACCCCCGATTCCAGCCGGAATCATACCGATTTTCAGTCGCTTACCGCAGCCGCCGAACGAGAATGGTTACAAAATTGGGCTGAAGTGCTAGCCTCGCGGAAAAACCGCTCATCCGGACGAGTCCCGCCCTCATGCACAATCAGTTCGAACTGCTGAAAACACGCCGCTTCCTGCCTTTTTTCTGCACCCAGTTCCTCGGCGCCTTCAACGACAATGTCTTCAAGCAAAGTCTGATCATCCTGCTCGCGTTCAACGCCGCCGGGATGACGACGCTGTCGCCGGTGATCCTGACAAATCTCTGCGCCGGGCTGTTCATCCTGCCGTTTTTCCTGTTTTCCGCCACCGCCGGACAGGTGGCCGACAAATATGACAAGACCACCATCATCCGGCTGGTCAAGGGGGCCGAGATCCTGATCATGGTGCTGGCGGGGATCGGCTTCCACTTCCAGCAACTGTGGATGCTGCTGACGGCCCTGTTCCTGATGGGAACGCATTCCAGCGTCTTCGGTCCGATCAAGTACGCCATCCTGCCGCAGAACCTGACCAAGGATGAACTGGTGGGCGGCAATGCGCTGGTCGAAACAGGCACCTCGCTGGCGATCCTGCTGGGCTCAATGCTGGGCGGCTACCTGATCTCGCTGGGGCCGGAGGGTCGGGATGTGGTGTCATGGACAGTTCTGGGCATCGCGCTGGCGGGATTCTACGCCGGCTGGCAGATTCCGGATTCACCGGCGGTCAACCCCAGCCTCAGGATCAACTGGAACCCCTTGTCCGAAACCTGGCACAACTACCAGTTTGTCCGCCGCAACCGCGTGGTCATGCTGTCGGTACTGGGGATTTCCTGGTTCTGGTATTACGGCGCCACCTTCCTGACCCAGATTCCCGCCTATACCAAGGAGGTGCTGGGCGGCAATGAACGCGTCGTCACCTTCCTGCTGACGGTGTTTTCGGTGGGCATCGCCATTGGCTCGCTGCTCTGCGAACGGCTCTCCGACAAGCGGGTGGAGTTGGGACTGGTGCCTTTCGGCTCCATCGGCCTGACCCTGTTCGGCGTAGACCTGTTCTTCGCCACCAACCATCTGACGCCGGAGACTACCACCGGACTCGCCGAGTTCATCGCCAAGCCGCTGCACCACCGGGTCATGTTCGATCTGCTGGGCATCGGGATTTTCGGCGGCTTCTACATCGTGCCGCTGTATGCGCTGGTGCAGAGCCGCTCCGAACCCGGCCACCGCGCGCGCACCATCGCCGGCAACAACATCATGAACGCCTTCTTCATGGTGTGCTCCGCCATCGTGGCGGTCGTGGTGCTGAAAGTCCTCGGGCTGACCATTTCCGAACTGTTCCTGATCACCGCCGTCTTCAGCGCCGTGGTTTCGCTGTACATCTTCACGCTGGTGCCGGAATTCCTGATGCGCTTCCTGGTCTGGATCTTCATGAGCCTGTTTTACCGCGTGGAGCGCCGGCAACTGGAAAACATTCCCGAGGAAGGCGCCTGCGTGGTCGTCTGCAACCACGTCAGTTTTTACGATGCCCTGATCCTCTCCACCGCCATCCGCCGCCCGATGCGTTTTGTCATGGACCACAACATCTTCCGCATTCCGGTCATCAGCTTCATCTTCCGCACCGCCAAGGCCATTCCGGTGGCGCCGGCCAAGCAAGATCCGGCCATGCTGGAGCGCGCCTACGACAGCATTGCCGCCGCGCTGGCGGAGGGCGAAATCGTCTGCATTTTTCCGGAAGGAAGGATCACCGACAACGGCGACCTTTATCCCTTCAAGAACGGCGTGCAGAAGATCGTGGAGCGGACCCCGGTACCGGTAATTCCGCTGGCGTTGCGCGGCATGTGGGGCAGTTTCAGCAGCCGCCATCAGGGGCCGGCGTTCCAGAAGTTGCCGCGCCGTTTCCGCTCGCGGGTGGAAGTCGTGGCGGGCGAAGTGGTCCCCGCCGGGGAGGTCTGCCCGCAGCGCCTGCAAGAAAAAGTGCAGGCGCTGCGCGGCGACTGGCGCTGAACCGGCGCCCCGGTCACTGGCCGGGGTGACCGCCCTCCTTGATGGCGTCCTTGACTTGCGGCGGCATGTAGTTTTCATCGTGCTTGGCGAGGATTTCTTCCGCCTGCACCTTGCCGTTGCGGTAGGTGCCGGTGGCCATGATGCCCTGGCCTTCCTTGAACAGGTCGGGCAGGATGCCGGTGTACGCCACCGGCACCTGCTGCTTGAGATCGCTGACCACGAACTCCACCGCCAGCGAATCGGCCGCGCGCTTGACCGATCCCTGCACCACCAGACCGCCGACCTGGATGCGGCGGCCTTCCGGCGCTTCGCCCTTGACCAGTTGGCTGGGGGTGTAGAAGGCATTGATATTCTGGCGCAGCGCATAGGTCACCAGGCCCGTGGCCGCGCCCAGACCGGCCACCAGGGACAGGATCAGGATCAGGGTGCGTTTACGCTTCGGATGCATCGTCGCTTTCTCCGGATGGAACTGAATTCTTGCGCGCCTCGCGACGCAATTGCGCCTGCTGCTCGCGGATGAAACGGCGGTGTTCGGCGCGGGTGTGCCAGATCAGGCCGGCCACCACCAGCAGCGTGGCTCCGTAGCAGGACCAGACATAAGGGCCATGCTTGCCCATGGCGATGAAATCGGCAAAAGTCTCAAAGGCCATGAGCGGCTCCCCCGGCGCGCACCAGCTCCTTGACCCACTGGCTTCGGCGTTCGCGTTGCAGGATGACATTGCGGGACTTGAGGATCACCAGCAAGGCAAACAGGGCGTAAAAGCCCAGAATCATCATCAGGAGCGGCATCCACATCTCCGCCGGCATCTTGGGACGCGCGGTGAGGGTGAACGTGGCGCCCTGGTGCAGGGTATTCCACCACTCGACGGAATACTTGATGATCGGCAGGTTGATGATGCCGACCACCGACAGGATGGCGGCGGCGCGCGCGCCGGTGGCGCTGCTTTCGTAAGCCCCGTAGAGCGCCACCACGCCGATGTACAGGAAGAGCAGGATCAGCATGGAGGTCAGGCGCGCGTCCCAGACCCAGTAGGTGCCCCAGGTCGGCTTGCCCCAGACCGCGCCGGTCAGCAAAGCCAGAAAACAGAACCAGGCACCCAGCAAGGCGATGGCGCGCGCCACCATCTCGGCGGTCTTGACCTTCCACACCAAGCTGATGACCCCGCACACGGCCAGGCCCAGATAACCGCTCATGGCGATACTGGCGGAGGGCACATGGATGAAAATGATCCGGTAGCTGTTGCCCTGCAGGTAATCCGGCGGCGCAAACGCCAGCCCCCAGACCGAACCGGCGGCGATCAGCACGCCGGCGATCACCGCCAGCCACGGAATGAAGCGGCCGCTGATGAAGTAGAAGTGCTTGGGGCTGACCGTTTGCAGAAAACCCTGCCAGACACGGCTGAACCAGTTCATGTGATTATCCTCCAGCAGCGAGGCGCAGGGCCGCCGCCACGGCGAGCGGCGCCAGCGTCAGCGCCAGCACCAGAAAAGCCGCCAGAATGGCCAGGAAACCGGCGGCGGGCATGCCGGCCAGCGAAGCCTGCACCGCCGCCGTGGCAAAAATGATGACCGGAATATGCAACGGCAGGCTCAGCAAGGGCACCAGCACTCCGCCCCGCCGCAGCGAAACCGTGAGCGCGGCGCCGATGGCGCTGACCAGGCTGAGGGTCGGGGTGCCCAGCAGTAGCGTCAGCACCAGGGTCAGCATCGCTTCATCCGGCAGGTTAAGCAACAACGCCGCCACCGGGCTGAGGACGGTCAGGCAGGCGCCGGTTTGCAGCCAGTGCGCCAGCACCTTGGCCAGCACCACCACCGGCAAGGGCGACGGGCTCAGCACCAACTGCTCCAGGCTGCCGTCGTCGTAGTCCTGCCGGAACAGGCTGTCCATGGACAGCAAGACCGACAGCAGCGCCGCAATCCACACCACTCCCCCCGCCATGGCGGCCAGCTTGGACGGCGTGGTGTTGATG
>CAZPZK010000142.1:0-5840 GCA_964591095.1 uncultured Moraxellaceae bacterium
CTTACTGCCTGCTCAATGCGTGCTGCATTGACCTCCTTCTTTGACAACGTCTCAACTACAACCTTTTGTGGAGATGCATAGGGCACACCAGAAACAAATACCTGAAATTTATAGCCTATTTCTGCGTGCCGTTCATCTGAGAAAAAGCCATCCTCTCCTGACACTTCTTTGTATGGAAACATTTGGACGCTCAGCGGGGCAGCCGCTTGCATTAGCTCACGCTCTTTCTCAAAGGCAGCGGACCGCTCTGCTAATTGAGATTTCAGTTCAGCCAATTCAATAAGCAGTTTTTTGTGCTGCGAGTTGAAAAATATGTACATGATGACTGCACCAGGCAACATCAGAATTACCATTCCTATTACTACATCCATATTTCAACCCCTATTCGATCACCATTTATGCAGATGACGACACCATAAACTCTTCAATCAGGCCGATCAGGAGCTTTCCTCAACCCCATCAATCCCCGCCGCAAAAACATGCCCCCTGCGCAACACCATCAACAACACTGCATCCTGCACTTCCGGCGACAACCCCATGAACGCCTCCGGCACCCAGACTCTCGCACACTCATCATCTGCCTGCAACCGGAACCGGCGTCGATAAGTCACGGTCAAATAGAGTCCGGAGTCCACCCCTTGCGGCACGCGAACACACCCCGCCAATCGTGGAATCACCCGTCCTTCGCCATATTGGGCCTCGAACCACATCGCCTTGAGCCTGTTCATCGCGCCGCTCCCCTGATTCAGCTTGAAGACCAGATAAATCAAAACCATCGCGACCAGAACACCCATGACCCACCCCCTACTTCACCACTCCCGGATTCTCAATCACCCACCGGCTGCCGCACTGCGGACACCGCCCCGACCAGGGCATCGCCCGACTGAAACTGAAGCTGCACTTCAAGCACACATAGAAGTAAGGCGGCCCCGGAACAACGTTCGTCATCATGATAAAAAGGACTCCTGTCCGTTTAAGCTGACCTCATGCTATGCCCCCACTGCGACAGGTCGTGTCGCCGCACCTCGCACCGCCGGTGACACTTACAGCCGCGCGGCCGGCTCTTCCAGCCCGTTCTCGCGCAAGGCCGCAATCAACGCTTTCAACACCGCATCCGTATGTCGCCGCTCCGTCGCCGAATCGCCTGCGTTGGGCTTCAACCCGGCCAACAGGGAGCGCAGCCCGCGTGCAATCACCGCCGTCGGCGACTCCGGGACAACACCATGGCGACGGGAAGAAGGGCCGGTATGGCCAGACTTGTCGCTGGCCAGTTGCTCGGCCAGTCCCCTCCGGATCGCCTCTTCCGTTTCTTGCCCTGTCACCTGCCGCGCCTTGGCGAACAGCGGCCGCAACTCCTCCAGCAAGGTCAGCGGCAGCACGTCGTGAAGTTGATCTTCCACCAACCGCAGGGTCAGCGCCTGCGCCAGATTCAACCCCTCCACCCGACGCCCCTGCCGCCAGCGCCAGCCGTGCGGCATGCAGTCACGGCGACACTCCAGCGACACCACCTGCTCCAGCAGCCGCAAATCGCGCTGCACGGTGCGCATTTCCGCTTCGATGCCCTGCCGGGCCAGGTAATCACGGATGTTGGCGGTTGAGACAAACGCGCCTTCCGACAGGTACATCAGGATGTGCCATTGGCGATGAAAGGCGGTGGTGGATTCCCGGCTCATGGAAGATGCCATGTGAAGAAGATGAGGATCATCGTAGCAAAGCCGGGGCGGCCGCCCCAGACAGGAGAGAAGGGAGTGCGTCATGATGTGACGCACTCAAACGGGAGGGGACGCCTCCCGCCACGTCAGCCACACCCTTAAATCAAACTCCAGCTGCCCGTACCCCGGCTGCATGTGCTCGCACAGCTGGTAGAACGCCTTGTTGTGGTCCTTCTCGCGCAGGTGAGCCAGTTCATGCACCGCGATCATGCGCAGGAATTCCGGCGGCGCCTCGCGGAACACCCCGGCAATGCGGATTTCCTTGCTGGCCTTCAGCTTGCCGCCATGCGGACGCGACAGCGCTGTGTGCAGGCCCAGCGCATTGCGGATCACATCCAGCTTGCTGTCGTACAGCACCTTGTCGATGCGCGGCGCGTTGCGCAGGTATTCCTGCCGCAGGCCGTCCACATAGGCGTACAGCGCCTTGTCGGTCTGGATGTCGTGACTGGCCGGATAGCAGCGTTGAAGGTATTCCCCCATCCGTCCGCTGGCCAGGGCTTCGCGCACCTGCGCCAGCAAGGTCTCGGGGTAGCCGCGCAGGTATTTGAGGTCGCTCATGGCTCAGTAAGGTTGCTGGCCGACGTAGTTGCCGGGCGGGTTGTACTGGCAAACGAAATAGTCGGTGCCGCCGCCGCTGGCCAGGCCGCAACCGACCTCGGTCGTGTTGCGCCAGATGATCTGGGTGTAATGCCCGACCACACCGCCATTACGGGAGTTGGTGCCGGTACCGTACTCAAAGTTGGCTTTTTCGTCACCCCAGGATTTCACCATATCGTTGAGGCTGAAGGCGTTGGCGGTGCCCGCCCAGATGTTTTCCCCATAACGGGAACCGGAATGACGGAATTTTCCGGTGGCCGCCATGTTCACGGCCCAGGCCTGCGCGCTGGAGGCCAGGGTGGCGGACCAGGTCAGCGGTGGCACCGAGACTTCAGCACGGTACTGGTTGTGGGCGGCGACAAGGGTGTCGGGGTCCAGGGTGGCGGCGAAGGCCGGTGCGGCCAGCAGCCCGGCGGCAGCCAGTGCAAGTAGACGGTGAGACATGGGAGAAAGCTCCGTTTCAGAGGAATGCCGGCTTACGTTAACACTGCTGTTTCCGGCGCGCACCCCGAATAAAGAGGGGATGCCATGCTCTTGCCGTGGTAGAGCGCGTATGCCCCACACGCCATGACATTCAACGCCACCGTCAACCAGAAGACCCGCCGGAACTCCGCTTTAACCGACTTGTGCCGCAACAGCCGCTGCGCCGCCAGCGCCCCCGGCCAGCCGCCCGCCAGCGCCAGCAGGTGCAGAGTGCTTTCCTGGGTCCGCCAGCGGTTGTTGCGGGCCGCCGACTTGTCGATGGCATAGGCCAAGAAGGTGGTAAGACTGGCCAGCAGGTAGAAGCCGCCCAGCCAGACCGGCAGCCGCCCGGCCAGGATCAACCCCGCCAGGGCCAGCACAAACAGTCCGGTAAACACCACGACGGGGGACACAGCGGTCAGGCGGGCGGACAGCGGCAGGTCCAGCCGGACATCTTCCGCGCTCCACTTGCCCTTGTCATCGCGGACCACCCGGCAGGTCACCCGGTTGCCCCGGGCAGGCCGCCGTTGCCCCGGCTGCATCGCCTTGATATGCAGGAAATGACGCTCACCTCCCGTAACCGGTGAGACAAAACCGAAGCCGCGCTCGTCGTTCCATTCGGTCACGACACCAACGATCCGGCCATGAGCGGGCTGGACCCGGGCGGGCTCGGCGGAAGCGCCGGCCGGAGCGGCCATCGCGGTGCCGGCCCACAGCGAGGCGCCGGGGACCGCCTGCGCCTCCTGCCGAAAACGGATGCGGGCGGCGCGGGGACGTCCCTGCGGGTCCTGACCCGGTTCAAAGGACAGGCGGTCACCGTTCACAGGGCGTCGCCCTTCGCCTTCAAAGTCGCGGATATGGGCAAAGACCCGGCTCCGCCCTTCCCCAACCTGCACAAAGCCGAATCCCTTGTCATCATCCCAGTCCCTGAGTGTGCCTTCCTGACGCATCGCCGCCCCGTCCCCTGCCTGAAAAAAGTATGACTGATCATACCCGCCTTTTGCCTCAGGCCGGTATGGCCGCTCCCTTTACCATCGCCCGCACCAGGAACCCCAGTTCCGCCACCAGCTCCTGCCGGGTCAGTCCCAGCGACCCGTCCAGCCAGGCGATCTGCAATTCGTGCATGGCGCCGACAATACCCACCGCCAGCACCCGGTAATTGCGCACCGGCAGTTTCCCGGCGGCCGCCAGCGAGCCCAGATAGGCCTCGATCAACGCAGCAAAACCGTTGATGACCAGGTTGCGCGCCGCCTCGGCGCGCGCGCTGACGCCGAGGATTTCCTGGGTCGTGATGCGCGCCCGGCGCGGGTCATCCAGATGTCCGGCCAGGAACACGTCCAGCGCCGCCTCGAAACGCTGCTCCGGCGGCAGCGCCGGGTCCATCATCACCGCCACCACCCGGTGGCGGGTTTCCGTCAGGATCTCCTCGAACACGGCGATCAGCAGCGCCTCGCGGTCACGGAAATGCTCATAGAAGTGGCGCGTCGTCACCTTGGCGTGGCTGCACAGCTTTTCCACCGTCGTCGGCGGGTAGCCGTCGGTGCCAAACAGTTCCAGCCCGGTCTCCATCAGCCGCTGCCGACGCTCCGCCGACAACTCCTCTGCCGAGCGGCCGCCATAGCCGCGGCGCGCGGTCTTCTTGACGCCGGTCATGGACGGTTCCGCTGAATTCTCCATTTTGCCCCCTTGAATCAGGAAAGGATTCTTGTCTAAAATGATTCTCGCCGAAATCCTGACCAAAATAAAGCGGCAAATTCACTCAGCACGAGGGTTCCCCATGTCACGCCAAAGCATCTTCATCACCGGCGCCGCCGCCGGTATCGGCCAGGCCACTGCGCGGCTGTTCGCCGCCAAGGGCTGGTTTGTCGGCCTGTACGACGTCGACGAGGCCGGGGTACGGGCGCTGTCCCGCGAGCTGGGCGAGGATGTCACCAGCGCCGGCAAGCTGGACGTGACCGATCCCGATGCCTGGGAGCACGCGCTGGCCGAATTCGCCGCCCGCGCCGGGCGACTGGACGTGCTGCTCAACAACGCCGGGATCCTCGCCTCGGGGCCGCTGGAAAGCATTCCGCTGGCGCGCCAGCACCTGCTGATCGACGTCAACATCAAGGGCGTGCTCAACGGTTGCTACCTGGCGCTGCCCTACCTGCGGCGCACGCCGCGTTCGCGGGTGATCAACCTCTGCTCGGCCTCGGCGCTGTACGGCCAGCCGTCACTGGCGGTCTATTCCGCCACCAAGTTCGCGGTGCGCGGCCTGACCGAGGCGCTGGACCTGGAATGGTCGGAATACGGCATCCGCGTCATGGACGTGCTGCCGCTGTTCGTCGCCACCGACATGGTCACCAACATGAACGCCAACAGCTTCCGCAAGATGGGCGCAAAACTGACCGCGCAGGACGTGGCGGACACCATCCTCAAGGCCGCCCGCTACGACAGCAAGATTCCCAAGGTGCACTGGACCGTCGGGTTTCAGACCCGCGCCTTCTACAGCCTGTCCGGTGCAGCGCCGGACCTCGTCACTCGCTTCATCAACAGCCGCATTACCGGCTCGCACTGATTTCCGGAGAACACCATGATCGCCACCCTGCCCGCCGGCATGCAGTACATTGACGACTTCACCCACGCCCGCCACCACGCCCGCCCGCAGGACCGGCTGGCGGCGGTGCGCAAGGCCGCCCAAGGTTTCCGCGAACGCTTCCTGGACGAACCGGAAGTGCTGTTCTACAAGAGCATCAACCTGATCCGCGTGCCCTACCCCACCTGGTACGGCTTCAGCGGCGTCTATGCGCAAACCGCCTACCGCTTCCCGTTCATCCACATTCTCAACCGCCTCTTCGTGGTGCAGTACCGCGATCTGGCCGGTGAGGTGAAGACGCTGCTGTTCTCGCCGTCCGACCTGGAGGGCAACCGCGAGACACCGTTCTTCAAACGGCTTACCGACAAGATGAAGTTGCCGCGCAAGGCGCAGAATGTGATGGCCCCGATGTTCAACGATGTGGAAAGCGCGCTGGCCGCCACCGGCATCCGCCCGGAACAGGTGGACTACATCAGCTACGACCACCTGCACAC
>CAZPZK010000142.1:5940-7431 GCA_964591095.1 uncultured Moraxellaceae bacterium
CCACCGGCATCCGCCCGGAACAGGTGGACTACATCAGCTACGACCACCTGCACACCCAGGACATCCGCCGCTGGCTGGGCACGGCGTTCCAGCCGGGCTTCTTCCCCAACGCCAGGCTGCTGGTGCACCGCCAGGAATGGATTTCCACCGGCGCGCTGCTGCCCTGCCAGGCGGACTGGTACTGCCCGAACGGCATCCACGGCGTCAGCGAAGACCGGGTGGTGACCTTTGACGGCAGTCTGCAGCTGGGCCGGGGCGTGGCGCTGCTGCACACGCCGGGGCACACCGAGGGCAACCATTCGCTGGCGGCGCGGGTGCGCGACGGCATCCGCGTCACCTCGGAAAACGGTATCGGCGCCGACGCCTACGAACCGAAGAATTCGCGGATCAACGCCGTGCGCCGCTATGCGCAGGCGACCGGGGTGGAAGTGATTCTGAACGGCAACACGCTGGAAGGCAGCAACGACCAGTACATCTCGATGGTGCTGGAAAAGACCGTGGCCGGGCCGTCGGCGAATCCGGAGTTTCCGAACTGCGCCTCGTCCAGCGAGTCGACGCCCTACTGGCTGATGCCGGGGCAGGAAAGCAGTTATCTGATCGGGGAAGCGGAATTCGGCCAGGCGGTGCGCTGACGGCGGTGTCAGTCCGGAAGGGAACCCCGCCCTCCCGGACTGACCGGGAGATTTACGGCGCGGCCGAGGCGGCTTCGGTCGCCGGGCTTTCGTCCACCCGGCACTCCGGCCAGTTTTCCCCTTGCACGGTCAGACGGGCCTTGCCGTCGCGCAGCCAGACCTCGGTCAGGGGATCGCCCACCAGGCGGTGGCCGACCAGGCTGGCCGCCGGGCGCAGCAGCACCTGCCAATCGCCAACGCTGAGGCGGACGCGGGACCGGCCCTGATCCTCCACCGTGGCAAGGGCCGCCGTCCGTTCGCCGCACAGCAGGCTGGCGGCGGGAATCACCACCGGCGCCGGCTGCAGCCACAGGGTTCCGGCATCCTGCGCCAGGTCATCCAGCCGCAACTCCACCGGCTCGCTGATCCAGAGGGTCTGGCCACGCCGGACGATGGCGGCGCGCAGGTAATAATCGACACCCACTTTCAGGCGGGAATAGGGCACCGTGACTTCAAAATGCTCCGGCTCCTCGTTCCCGTCAAAGCGCAGGCGGCTGTCCGCCATGACGCGGCCATCACCCGCCGTCGACAGCTCCACCACGGCAACGCTGTCCGCCGGCACCGGGCCGGACACGCGGTAGTCCAGCCTGCCGGTCACATGAATCCTGTCCACCGGCTGACGCTTGACCGGCGATTCGAAAACCGCGCAGGCGGTGAGCGCGCTGCCCAGCGCCAGCAAGGTCAGGGCCCGCAGGGCCGGCCGGAATAGGGTCATGGCGGCATCCTCGTAAAAAAGAACCCGTAATAAACGTTTTCCCCGGCACAGGCAAGTACGGCCGCCTCGACGGCGTCGCAAAATGGCGAATTAGACCTCTACTCG
>CAZPZK010000143.1:0-7389 GCA_964591095.1 uncultured Moraxellaceae bacterium
GCTTGAAGTGATCAATATCGACCATCAATAACGACAGGGCTTGCTGTTTTCGCAGGGAACGTCGCCAAGCCCTGTCAAACTCCTCTTCAAACGCACGCCGATTGTAAAGATCCGTCAATGCATCACGTCTTGACAACTCATGCAGGCGAGCCGCCAGCGCTTCCTTTTGCGATACGATTTCCCGCAGCGATTCCACCGCCTCTTTCAACTGGTATTCCCGAAAGAACAAGCGGCGAGCGACATGCAGGATCACGGGCAACTGGAGGAATACACTGGCAAGCACCAGCAAGGCCAACGCCGAGCCGCGACCATAACGTACATCCCAATCCAGACTGGCGATCAACCAGCCCAGGAGTACCGGCAGCCCGCCCATCGCAAGCAAAAGCAGCGCAATGGCACTGAAGCCGGAAAATTTTCGTACCGGCACGGCCAGGAAAAAATCCCGCCCGGCATTGACCATGAATCCGGCGCCAAGACAAAACAGGCTGAATGCCGTCGGCAAGGCCATCGCCGCAGCGGGATTGCCGGGTGAATCCAACCCCAAGAGCGGAGAGCGGACGTCAAAGAGGTGCCCGACTATAGAGGATAGCGCCAGGATCATCACGACCAAGCTGGTCATCTGAATGACGGTCAGGGATCTGACCCGCTGATACGTTGCCGCGGCGGCCGCCATAAACAAGCTTAAAAGGCACACCAAGGTATGAGGGGCGGGAAGTTGCCAAGGGCGCGAAACATTCAACCTCTGCCACGAGGCGTCCTGGAACCACACGAACAGTATGCCGACAGCCAACACTCCCGCCAGTGAAATTCCCCGAATCAGATATTTGGGTAACTGATGCAATACGACCTTATCGATCTGAAGCTGAATGGCAAATTCACGATCCTGCGGCACCGTCTTTTCGGGTATCAACACATCAATCCGGATATCCAACGCCAAATATTTTTCGACCGCCTGCAGCAATAACGACAAAAGGATCAGGAAGATGGCTGTCAGAGCAGGCATTGAGGGTCGCCCCTGCCCCCACGTATTCAGTATCGGCACCTCGCAGGCAATCCCCAACAAGGACAACAAGGCTACCGCCAGGGTCAAGCACGCCAGGACTTCTATGAGCCGACGACCTGTCAGGCGCACGGTTGATCCAAGCCTCCCCTAATCACGCCCCATTCCCCAAGGCTGCCGCCTTCAGAGTTTGCTGAAACGCTGGGCGGGACAGAATGCGGGAGCGGTATTTCAACAGGCCCCGACAAGGCTTTTCCGGGAGATCCAAAGCGAACCTGGGAAAATGCCAGAGTACCGGGGCAAGCAGGCAATCGAGCAAAGTCATTTCCTGACTCATGAAAAACGGTAACTCGTTGAATACCGGGCTAACCGCAATCAAACTGTCCCGCAAGTGTTTACGGGCTGTCGCACCTTCGGATGTGTTTCCCCGAGCCAGCATAATCTCGGCGGGCAGGCACCACTCCCGCTCTACGCGATTCGCCAGTTGTCGTAATTTGGCTTTTTCACCCGGCGCGACCGGCATTAATGGAGGTTGCGGAAACCGTTCATCCAGATACTCCATCGCCACACGCGGGTCATACAGGCAAACATCCCGGTCAACCAATACTGGCAGCGTGCCATACGGATTCAACGCCAGTACATCCTCCGGCAACTCATCGACAGGAACATCCACGATGTTGGCGGCAATACGCTTCTCCGCAATAACCAGACGCAACCAATGGCTGCGCAAATCCCCTTCCGCAGCATAAAGGGTCAGGGTAATCCGGCTATTCGTTATACTCATTCAGAAGCTCCGCATAAAAAAAGGGCTACACCTGCGCGGCGCGGCCCTTTTCCGGAAGGCATCGGGGCTTTCGCCCCGAATCGCGAACAAGTCGCAATGCCCTTATTTCACATCCTTCCAGTACTCTTTGTTCAGCAGGTACACCGGCACAAACAGCAGCGCCAGGAACAACAGGACAAAGATACCCAGACGCTCCCGCTCGGTCCGAATCGGTTCCGCCATGTACGTCATGAAGTTGGTCAAATCGCCGACAGCCTCTTCATAACCTTCCGGCCCGAGCTCCTGTTCCAGGTCACCCAGGACGTGCGGCATGGCCACATCCTTGAATACCCGGTTGTTGACACCCCACGGGCGCTTGGCATCGGGATAGAAGTTGAGCAGATAAGTGTAGACCCAGTCCGGACTCCGCAAGCGGGTCTCCAGGCTGAGATCAGGCGGTGCATTGCCAAACCATTTGGCCTGATCCTTCTGGTTGAACTTAGGATCCATCGGATCGCCAATCTTGTCCGTGGTGAACATCATGTATTCCGCCACCAGCTTGGGATCAATCGACAGATCCTGGGCCATGCGCTCATAGCGGAGATACTTCGCGGAGTGACAGCCCAGGCAGTAACTGATGAACAGCTTGGCGCCATTCTGCAGCGACTCCTTGTTTTTGAGATCGATCGGCGCCTTGTGACAATGCGGCAGATCACCGCAACCGGCACCGGAAGCCAAGGCGAACACCGGACTGACCAGCAGGGCCAGCATCAGCAAGAACTTCTTCATCAGTGGCTCCCCCCCGTGGAATCATCCTGACCATGACCGTGGAAGGTCACGCGTTTCGGCGGACGCTTGCAGGTTTCGATCGAGGTATAGATCGGCATCAGCAGGAAAAAGAGGAAATACAGGATCGTGAAGACTCGTGAAAGAATCGTCTTGACCGGATCGGCGGGCACCGCCCCCAGATAACCAAGACCCACGAAGCTGACCACGAAAATTCCCAACCACAGCTTGCTCATCCAGCCTTTGTAACGGATGGATTTGACCGGACTCCGATCCAGCCAGGGCAAGACGAAGAGAATAGCAATGGCGCCGCCCATGGCGATCACGCCACCAAGCTTGGAAGGCACGGCGCGCAGGATGGCGTAGAAAGGCGTGTAATACCAGACAGGGGCAATATGCGCCGGCGTCTTCATCGGATTGGCGGGTTCAAAATTGGGCTTTTCAAGGAAATAGCCGCCACCATCCGGGAAGAAGAAGATCACGGTCACGAACACCGCCAGGAACACGACAATACCAACCAGGTCATGCACGGTGTAATAGGGATGGAAGGGAATTCCGTCCAGCGGCTTGCCATTGGCATCCTTGGTCTTCTTGATGTCCACGCCGTCGGGGTTATTGGAACCCACATGGTGCAAGGCAACCAGATGAATGAACACCAGCGCGCACAGGATCAACGGAATGACCGCCACGTGAATGGCGAAGAAACGATTGAGCGTTGCACCGGAAATCAGGAAGTCACCGCGCACCCAGGTTACGAGGGCGTCACCCACGACGGGCACAGCCCCTACCAGATTCAGGATCACCTGGGCGCCCCAGTAGGACATGTTGCCCCAAGGCAGCAGGTAACCAAAGAAACCTTCCGCCATCAGGCAAAGATAGATAGCCATGCCGATGATCCAGACCAGCTCGCGCGGCTTTTGATAGGAGCCGTAGAGCAATCCGCGGAACATGTGGAGATAGACCACCACGAAGAACGCCGAGGCCCCCGTGGAGTGCATGTAGCGAATCAGCCAGCCATACTCGACATCACGCATGATGTATTCGATGGAGTCGAAAGCGCCTTCAGCGGTCGGGCTGAACATCATGGTCAGCCAGAACCCGGTCAGCAACTGATTGACCAGAACCACCATCGACAGCACGCCAAAGAAGTACCAGAAGTTGAAGTTCTTCGGCGCGAAATATTCAGACATGTGGTATTTGTAGGTTTCCGTGGCCGGAAACCGGGCATCCACCCAGCCCATCAGGTTAGAAAACAGCTTGTTCATCAGGCGGACTCCCCAATCGTAATGACGGAATCGCTGTCGAACCGGTAGGGCGGCACTTCCAGGTTCAGCGGCGCAGGCACACCCGAGAACACGCGGCCGGCCATATCATAGGTCGAACCATGGCAAGGGCAGAAGAATCCGCCCAGGTACTTCGGACCGAGATCAGCAGGAGCCACTTCCGGCCGGTACAGCGGCGAGCAGCCAAGATGGGTGCAGATGCCGACCAGCACCAGGAATTCCGGCTTGATCGCCCGATGATGCTTGTCAACATTATCCGGTTGCACAGACTCCGCCGAGGCCGGATCACGCAGGTCACCTTCAACCTTTTTCAGGGTCTCAAGGATTTCGGGAGTGCGTCGGACGACCCAAACGGGCTTGCCGCGCCACTCCACTGTCATTTGCTGGCCGGGTTCCAGCCTGCTGATATCCGCCGTCACCGGAGCACCTGCTGCCTTCGCCTTGGCGCTGGGATTCCAGGACTTCACAAACGGGACCGCCACTCCCACCGCGCCGACAGCTCCCACGGCTGCGGTGGCGCCGATCAGCATCCTTCGGCGGCTATGATTAACGCCGTCAGTACTCATTCACGCACTCCCCAAACAAGCACAACAGGGCCGTGCAGCAGGTCTGCCGCAAGCCCACCAAAAAACTACGCAATGGTAAAGAAATTAACGTGTTGTTACAAGGAAAAACCATATACGGCCCGTGGTTTTAGGTAACCGCACACCAACCTTCCCAAAACAACAATCCCCGGATATACCGGGGACCGAAGCACACTTCCAGCGACTTAACGCTTGGAGTACTGGGGACGTTTCCGCGCCTTGCGCAGACCCAGCTTCTTCCGCTCCACTTCGCGAGAGTCGCGAGTCACGAAACCCGCCTGACGCAGAGGAGACTTCAGGGTCTCGTCATATTCCACCAAGGCACGGGTGATGCCGTGACGGATGGCGCCGGCTTGGCCACCAATACCCCCGCCGCTTACCGTGACATAGACATCAAACTTATCCGCGCCTTCAATCAGCTCCAGCGGCTGACGCACGATCATGCGGGCGGTTTCGCGGCCAAAATAGACATCAAGGCTGCGATTGTTGATGGTGATAGCGCCGGTACCGGGCTTCAGGAACACACGAGCTGTCGCGGTCTTGCGACGGCCAGTGCCGTAATTCGTTGCTGCAGTCATGGACTACCCCTTAAATATCCAGAGCCTGAGGCTGCTGGGCGGTATGCGGATGCTCGGCGCCGCCGTACACTTTCAGTTTGCTGAACATGGCATAACCCAGGGGGCCTTTCGGCAGCATGCCCTTGACAGCATTCTCGATAACCAACTCGGGCTTCGTGGCAATCAACTTGTTGAAATTGATACCCTTGATGCCGCCCGTATAGCCGGTGTGGCGATAATACATCTTGTCTTCGCCCTTGTTGCCGGTCACGGCAACCTTGGCGGCATTTACAACAATGATGTAGTCGCCCGTGTCCACATGCGGAGTGTATACGGGCTTGTGCTTGCCGCGCAGACGGCTGGCAATTTCGGAAGCCAGACGACCCAGCGTCTTGCCGGATGCGTCAACCACATACCAGTCGCGCTTGACGGTTTCTGGCTTGGCACTGATCGTTTTCATGTTACAACGCCTTTATGCAAGTGTGTCCACAGGGCCGAATCGCCCTGCAAAAAT
Source organism: uncultured Moraxellaceae bacterium (assembly GCA_964591095.1). Lineage (GTDB taxonomy): Bacteria > Pseudomonadota > Gammaproteobacteria > Pseudomonadales > Moraxellaceae > Fluviicoccus. Next base: position 5,488 of record CAZPZK010000143.1, read on the forward strand.
AGGGTGTGAATCTTACTCAACGCCCGCCGCTTTGACAACAGCCAGTGGACGGGTATTTCGATAAATCACAAAATTAAATTCCCGGCACGGCCGATTCGCCGTGTCGTTCCACCACGGCCACCGGACGCGCCAACCCGGAAGACTCCTGTCCGGCAAGCCACATTTCCTGGAAAACCCTGCGGGCGGCCCAGCCGACATCCTTGACAAATCCGGCATTGATCGAGGCCCCGACCGCAGCCCCAATGACCGGGACCATGTTCAGCGCCTTGCGCTGGGTGAGATTGACCCCCAACTGCCGGGCCGCATCCCGCAAGGCGAGGACCACGGCTTCCTTGCCCAATGCGGTGGCCGCCGCCTGCTGGATTTGCCCCCAGGATTGATGCAGCAGCATCTGACGCAAGGCGACCAGACTCAGCAGCGCCGCCTCTTTTTCCTTGAGCGAATTTGCACTGGCAAGGCTGAAAATCCTCAATGCCAGATGACGTCCCTCCTCACCCCTGAGCTCGAAACCATAACACAGTCCCGTCTGATAAATGGTGCGCAAGGAAAGCGTCATCAGACCCGGCACATCCAGCGCGATACCCGCCAGCCCGGCGGCGCCCGTCAACCCACCCTCAGCGGCCGCCATGACAATGGCTCGGTCGTGAACCTGATCCGCCAGCTGATCGCATCGCTCCAGATCAACCGCTTTCAAGTCACTGACATGCGCCAAGCCCGTTTCCGCAAGCAGCCTGCCCGGAGAAGCCAATCGTTCCCCGAGCGCGCAGGCGGCTTCCAGGGCCGACTGAATCGCGGAAGGCGGTATCACCCTGTCAACCAGATGCGCCAGAGGGGCCATGCTCCCGGACATCCAGGCTGACACCCTGCCGGGGGCCTGCTGCTGCCAGCGAACAATCGCCTGCCGTTGCTGCTCTTCGTAGTTCATGGCTTACTCCCGCCTCCTATGGTCACACCTTAAGGCAAATGCGGTAGCTGCAGATACTCCAGTGACTGCATTTCCTGTAACCGGCTTTGCGTGCGCCTGATTTCAAAGCCCAGCCGGCCGTGGGTATAAATCTCGGCAATCGGCGCCTCGGCGGACAAGATCACCTTGACCTGGCGGTCATAGAACTCATCAATCATGTTGATGAAGCGGCGGGCGGCATTATCCCGCAACTCACCCAACTGCGGGACATTGCTGACCAGGACAGTGTGATACTCCCTCGCCAGTTCAATATAGTCCTGAGCACTCCGTGGTTTTTCACACAATTCGTCAAATTCGCACCAGAGCACGTCGTCGGTCCTCGCCTTCACGAGGACAACCCGATCATTGATTTCCAGGTCGGACTCATAAACATGCGCGCCATGCGACAACTCGCCGAAACTCCGCCGGAGGCTGGCTTCCGCCAGAGCATCCAGGGGGGAATGATACAACTCCACATGAGTCAGGACCCGCAAACGGTAATCGATCCCCGAATCGACATTCAGCACCCGGCAATGCTGCTGCACCAAGGCAATGGCGGGAAGGAAGCGGTCTCGTTGCAAGCCGTTTTCGTAGAGCCGCTCGGGCACGATATTGCTGGTGGCTACCAGTGTCACGCCACGGGCAAACAGCGCCTCGAACAAGTTCTTCAGAATCATTGCATCCGTAATATTGGACACAAAAAACTCATCAAAGCAGATGACAACCGCCTCGGCGCGAATGCGGTCCGCCACCTTCTCCAGCGGATTGACCTCCCCGGACAGGCTGCGCAACTCCTGATGCACCCGCTGCATGAAACGATGAAAATGCATACGCATTTTTCGGCGGAATGGCAGGGCATCACAAAAGAGATCCATCAGGTAGGTCTTGGGGGGCCCCCCCCCCCCCCCCCCCATCAGGGCCGCCTCAAGGGGGGGGGGGGGGGTGGGGGCCCCCACGCG
>CAZPZK010000144.1:0-6080 GCA_964591095.1 uncultured Moraxellaceae bacterium
GAGTTTCAACGCTTGTGCTCTTCATCCCAATGCTTTTGGCGATCCTCATTGATGAAATCGGGCAGCCACCTGACACGGGGAAAGAACAGCACCCGCACCAGACCGATCAGCATCCACAGGTAGCAGATGCTGAACACCACGCCGCACCAGAGCGTGATGTATTCAAAATTGCCCGAGACAAATTTGATGCCCCACCATGAAATGATATCCGTCAGCGAGGCCGCGAGGCCGACCGGAAACACCCACTGGTAAAACTTGAGCCGGTTGAAATGCAGCGAGAACGGAATGCCGATAATGAAGAAACTGGTGGTGAAGCCGAACAGGTGAGCATGGGTGAAGGCAATCAGCTTGCCCAGCCCCATCTGCCGAAAATACGCCTCGGTGCTGCCATGCAGGCTCAACTGGTACTGGATCTCCAGCCCGCCGAAACAGAAGGCAATGCCGAACAGGACCACCGCCATGCCAATGCCGCGCTGAGCCGCCACCGGCAGGTCATGCAAATCAAAGCGCATGGCGGTTTCGCGGAAGGGTATCAGCCAACGCACGAGGAAACACAATGAAAAAAAGAAACCCAGCAAGACCAGGGGACCGCCGATGGTCATCCAGTCCGGCTTGGGCGGCTCGACATGTACCAGTTGCGTTTCCGGTATCGGCTGGTCGCTGAAGAAGTCGAAGTTTTCCTCCGCACCCCAGGCGCGCGCGGCCAGCGCCAGCACGGGCAACAACAACCACCGGAGTCGCCACAGGCTCATGATCAGGCCCCTTTCAACCGGACGTAGAGCAATACACCGGCGTTCTTCACGGCGGTGGTGATGGCGGCATCCAGATCGGCGCCCTTGGCGGCTGCCACGGACTGCGCCTGCTGCCCCGTAAAGGAGGCGAAGACCTGGCTGGCCTTGGCGGCGGGCAGCTTGTCCGCATGCAGCACCGAGACACCGGTGATCTTGAGGGCGCGGTCGGTGGTCATCAGCAGGAACCCCGTCTTGCCCTGGAAGGTGATCGGGAAGATCAGCGCCGTCCCGGCCGGACGCTGGTCCTTGACAGGGACGTAGATGGTGTTTTCATCAGCGGCGCTGAGCGTAGCGCCCAGGGCCTTGGCGGCGGCAATATCCGCCGGCGTCAGGATGGCATCGCGGGGCATCCACGTCAGGATGCCGGGGAAGCGCGCCTGCACCTCCCGGGGGATCAGGCTGGCCATGTCCAGCCAGCGCCCCGGTTGCTTGAGGGTGGATGTCTTGTCTCCGGGGTTGGCCTTGGCTTGGGCTTCCGCCGCGTTGGCGCCGCCGTCACCATCGCTGTCGGCCGTCGCGATCCGGGCAAAAGCCGCATCGTTCTTGCCCGCTTCCTTGAACGCCTTGCCATAGGCGTTGAGCGCCGTGCCGCCGCCCTCGGTATGACAGGCGTTGCAAGACGGCATGTAGCCGTATTGCTGCTTGTAGGCGCGGGCGAACGCAGGCATGGCCTGGGCAGGCAGCACGATGCCCGCCAGCAGGGAACCTATCAGTAACGGCAGGATACGCATCGAATCCTCTCCTCAGAAATCAAACATTCCCGGCACCGTCTCCCGCATCTTCGCGCGGTATTCCGGCCCGGCCTTCAACAATTTATGGTATTGCACCGAATCCCGGGGCGGCATCAGCTTGGAGGCCTTGTCCGTGCCCTCGTAGCGCTCCCAGTCCAGGGCATCCCGGATTTCCTGTTTGGCCTGAAGATTGGCCAGCACCTCATCTTCGGTCTTGCCGTTCATGAAGTCCAGCCGTTTGGCGGGGTTGCCGCGATGACAGGCGAAACAGTGCGCCTCGAAAGGCCTGAGCTGGGTCAGCTTCACGATTTTCAGGGGCGGTGCGCCGGACACCACCGGCGGCGACATGTCATCGGTCTTCAGGCAGCAGTAATCACGGGGGGAAGGCAGCAGCGCGTTCATGATCGCCACACGCGACAATGGCCGGGGGACAAAAACATCGGGCGGCAGGGCGGCCAGCCGCGCCTGGATCTTGCGACTGTCATGGCCATAGGCCTCGCCCAGTGACTTCAGGTCACTGTCGGTAAAAAACGCGGCAACGCCGTAAACACCGTCGATGTCGTTGGCGGTGAGGATCTGCTTGGGCGGGCGGACGGTCAGCGGATCAACCTCGGCGGCCAAGGGCGGCAGCTGGTCGAAACGGTTGAGATCCTCGTTGTCCTTGGCGCCTTCGCCAAACTGGAAGTCACGCACCACCAGCGAACGCAGCCAACCCTTGATGCCCTGTTTCTCGCCGATGGGGTCGCGGTTACGCAGGTCCGACTCGGGGACGGCAATGCCCGTCTTCGGAAAGCTGGAGGCCTGCAGCTGGCGCAACCGATTGGCGCCCTCGCCCTTGGCGTCGAAGCCGCCGGGGTTGTCGGCGTATTGCAGCGCCAGCGCCAGCATCTGGCGGCGGCATTCATGACCCTGTTCCCCGCAACCGTCCAGCCAGAGTTTCTGGGTGGCCTTGAGGAAATTGCCGACATCGGTCAGCTGGTCGAAACGCTCCGGCATCGACAACGGCTGACGTACCGGGATGCCGTGGTAGGCGGCGATGCCGCGGGCGGCGGCGATGGCATCGGCGGTGGCCTGCTGGCCGTTGGTTTCGTTCCAGGGGCGTTGCGAGAAGATGGGGGTGGCGCCCTGATGACAGGTGGTGCAGATGGCGCGACGGGCATAGACGATGCGCGGCACGCAGCCTTCGCAGTAGTTCTGCACCAGCTGGAATTCAAAGCGGCCGGCGGCTTCGTTGTAGCTCAGGACTTCGATTTCATGGGCGTTTTCGACAAAACCGAGGTAGAGCTGGCCCTGCGGCGCGAGGCCGAAGGCAGCCGGGGTGTTGGCCTTCTGGTAGTCGGCGGCGACAACGATGCGAGGGTGTGCATCGTCGGCCTGGCCCTTGAGCAGGCTGCGGCCGTGCGGGATCAGGACAGAAACCGGCGGTTGGCCCTCGGGGTGATGTTTCTGCAGCAAGGCGACCAGCTTTTCGAAGGGATACGGCAGACCGTCGTTCTGAACAACGACGTGGTCGAACAGGGAGCGGGTGCCGGCGGGCGGCAGGTCCGTTTCCGGGATGAGGCGGTCGTGCAGGGTTTCGGGTTTGCCCGTGGGGGCTTTGGCCAGATCGGAAATCGAGGGCGTGGATTCCGGCTGACGGAGCAGGAGCCAAGCGGTAATGAGCGCGGTGACAATGGCTAATGCTATCAATAGTTTGGGAGAGATATTTGGCGCTTTCATTACGGGGCTTCTCAAGTACTTCCGGCAGCCGCCTGCCGCGGGCCCTACTTTTGTCTTGGCAAAAGTAGGCAAAACCGTGTCCGCCTCAAAACTCGCGAGCCTTCCGGTCGCTGTCACACAACCGCGACTCCCCTGCTTCGTTGACCGGCCGGTGGCTCGGACAATTTCGGCGGACGGGAGGATATTCTTAATGTCTGGATTGGGTTTGTTTTTTAAGCAATTGTTTGGCTTTGATTCTTTGGGTTGAAATCGGGGCGCTTCCTTGCGCCCCGTTTCGGGTTTACATCAGTTTCAGGAACTCGCGCAGGGCGTGCTTGTCTTCCTTGCTGAGGTCGACGCCGAACTGGTGACCCTTGTTTTCGACCAGGTCATCACACTTCATGAACAGGGCGTTGTGGGGGTCGGCGGAGGCGGCATAGGCGACCGGGGTACCCTTTTTCAGGGTGATCCTGGGGAAGCCCTGCATGTCCTCGCGCGGGGTGACCACCATGTCTTCCTGTAGCGTGGTGACCTTTTGCGGGCGATGCGCCTTGGCCTTGGGATCATCGGAGGTCATCAGCTCGTCGAAGGCCATTTCAAATTGCTTGATGCGGCCGGCGATACTGAAGTCCGGGCTGCCGTCCTTGTTGAAAGTGACTTCGCCAACGGCATTGTTGTGCAGGAACGGGGCGGTTGCCCAAACCGACAGCAGCGAGATGTTGCGCAGGTAGCCGGAACCCCCATCGATCTTGCGTTCGCCAAAGGTCTTGCCGCCCAGCCAGGGGATCAGGCGATTGAAGACCCGCTTGTCAGACTGCACCGCCGGCGAGTTCTTGTAGGTTTCGGACGAGAACTCTTCCCAGATATGGCCCTTGCTGTGGTTGTCGTGCAGGGCGCGGCACTTGTTGGTGCCGACAATGTTGTACGGGGTACGCTCGTCATTGCCCAGCCAGTCCTGACCGAAGATGCCCTTCTCCGCAAATTGCACCGGCCGCAGCTTGCCCGACGCATCCTTCTTCAGGTACTTGGCGACGAATTCCGGGGCATTGCGCTCAGCCTCGGTGAACTCGTACTGCCAGTAGTCTTCCTTGCCGAAGACATGGCCTTCGTAGAACTTGGCCAAGGCTTTCTTGTCGGCGCGGATGTTTTCCGGAGCCATCTTGGAGCTGTGGCAACCGGCGCATTCGGCGGCAAAGACCTTGCGACCCTGCGGAATGACCTGGGTATCAATGAACTGGCCGCCGGTAGTGCCCTGGGTGTCCTTCGAAGCCATCAGGTAGGTGGGACCGCCGGTAATCAGGAAGGCGGCCAGATCATCCATCTTGGCGTCGGCGTAATTCCAGGGGTCGCACTTGGCGGCGCACTGCATGATGCGCATCGGGCTTTGCTTGGTGCCGCGTCCCAGCAACTGGCCGGGATACGGGAAGTTGGGAGTCCAGCACTCCTCGGTGCACATGCCGATGTTGACATAGACACGGATCAGCGCCAGATGCTCGCCGACGCTGTCCTCGCCGCCCTTGAGCACATGGCGGGTCTGGGCCTTGCTGACCTTGCCGGTCACCGGGTCCTTCATGTCATGGACAAACAAGCGCTTGTTATGGAAATCCATAATGTTGTTCTGGGTTCCGGGATTGTGCATCCAGTCCGAAGCCACCAGCGAGGTGTCAATGGTGCCCAGTCTCCCGCCCATGACAATCTGGTTGGCCGGCGACGCCGACGGCGCGCCCTGGAAGAAGGCCAGCGGCTGGCGGATATGCTGGTTGCCGATGGTGGCGCTCAGGTTTTCCCAGCGCGGCTGGTTGGGGTTTTCCGGCGGGTTGGTGGGGTCGAAACCCACGTGGCACTGCACGCAGGGATGGCCGATGACATAGCGTTTGTTCTGCTTGATTTCGCTGGCATCGTAGGCGGCGGTGCGCGGATCCCAGATCACCTTGCCCGCCGCATCCTTCACCGGATCGGCGTAATACTTGCGGTAGCCGAGCACGCCGGAGGAATGCGGATCCTGGCATTTGTCATACCAATTCGTGCTGGCGTCTCCCTGGACGCAGTCGGGATCGTTGACCAAGCCCCATTTGGTATAGCGGAACGGACGGGTGCGGGTATCCAGCCACGGATAGTACATCTGCTCCTTGCCGACGATGCGGGTCTGGTGCAGGTAATTCTCGTCCTGGTTGCCAAAGGTGCCCTTGAACCAGACATCGCGGCCGCGACGGGCCTGTTCGCGCATGGCGTTGGCCTTGGCCGGATCCTTGGCCTCGACATCCTTGAACAGGCCGGAAACATAGCGGCAGCCCTCGGCGTCATAGCCGGTGGGCTGCGGCTGGTTGCAGGGAGGCGGCGTGTATTGGGGGATGGCCTCAAAACCCCAGGTCACGGGGTCGCCGCGCTTGTGGGTATCGGGCGACTTGCCTTCCGGCCAGACCTTGCGGGCCGCCAGCGTGTCATAGAAATGATCCTTGAACCACTGCTCACGCTGTTTCCAGTAGGGCGTGCCGGTATAGACGCCGGTGGCGAGATTGCGGGTCACCAGGTCTTCGATGGCGACACTGCGGTTGGTCGAGCGGTAGGGTTCGGTGGACACCGGCACCTGACCGGTCGGCAGGTCGTACGGCGTCAGCGCGGGCACCACAGGCACGGGAATGTTCGCCGGAACGGGCGGAACCTCCGGCGGCGGGGGCGGCAACGTCAGGAAATGCACGCCGGCTGTCACGCCGACAGACTCGCCGACCAACACGCCCTCGCAGACGCAGACGGGAACAAACACGCCGACGCCGTCGCAGACGCCCACACAGACGCCGTCAAACTCGCCGACCAACACGCCGACGCCGTCGCAGACGCCCACGCAGACGCCGACCAACAC
>CAZPZK010000144.1:6090-7342 GCA_964591095.1 uncultured Moraxellaceae bacterium
GGCGGCGATACCCCAGACTTTTTTCTTCATTTCTTCCCCCTCCCGTGAGAAATTGTTGGGCAAGTGTAATCAGAACGATTAGCATCCACAACTGGTGCAACTGCTCTAATTTTTGTTTTAATTCAATATCTTAGAGTAAATATTCTAGAATCGGGGCCGCTGTTTCACCCAAGGATCCAGCATAGTCGATTTCACGCCTTGATTCCCATCAATTTTTCTTCCAACAGCGTCCAGTCCACGCCGCCGGCCGGACCGATCAACTCCAGCCGGTTGTCCGCCGCATCCGCCCGGGAAGTGATGCCGGCATCCTGCGGACTCAGATTGATGTTGAGCCAGCCGCGTTCGGTATTCAACACGCCCTTGATCCTGTCCAGCCGCAGCGCAAACAACAGGTCCAGTAAAGCATCATGACCAAAACGCCAATCGGCGGGAAACACCCATCCCCCCACCTCCCGATCCAGCGCGGACCGGTGGTAATGATAGGGAGGCGTCAGAGGGGGCGGTGTTTCCGGCGCCTCCGTCTGGCGAATGTGCAGCAACGAGCGCCGAACCGACGGCTGGCTGCGGCGCGGCAAGTCCAGCAGGTCAAACGGGATATTGCCCTGAATGGAAAACACCGTCCGTCGCGGGGGTGGCGGCAACTCCTCAGCGAGTGCCCGCAAGGCCGCGCGCATGGCGTCATCCAGCCGGTCATCCTTGCTGAATACCAGTACATCAGCGATTTCTGCCTGCGCGCGGAACGACTCATGGTCGCGAACACGTTCATCCTGGAGCTGGCTGCCATCGATCACGCAAATCGTGGCGCGCAAATCCAGCGTGCTCCGCCAATGGGACTCCGTCAGGTTCTCCACGATCTGCCGGGGGTGTCCCAACCCGGTGGGTTCGATCAGCAGACGGTCGGGCTTGGCCTTGGCCAGCAATTGCGAGAGCGCCACCTGCATGGGCAGGAAATTGGCGCAGCAGATACAACCGCCCGCGACTTCCTTGATGAAAACCTCGCCGTCGCTGTTTTGCAGCAAGCCGCCGTCAATGCCTATCTGGCCGAACTCATTGACCAGGACAGCCCAGCGTTCTCCGACGGGCTTGCGCGCCAGCAGGCTCTGGATGAGCGTGGTTTTTCCGGCGCCGAGAAAGCCGGTGATGACATGGGTCGGGATCGCTTGCAGAAGGGGTTGCATGACGGTTAGGCCGTGGCGGGTGGAGCCGGATTGTTCCACGGAAACCGGGGCGGCGGCTATCCCTGACCCGGCCT
>CAZPZK010000145.1:0-7332 GCA_964591095.1 uncultured Moraxellaceae bacterium
GGACTGATAAAGGGCTGTAACAGTTGCGCTACAACTGGGGCCAAGTATTGGGAGGTGTGATGACAGAACGGTGTAAGCAGGATGACAGAAATATGAATTCAGCAACATTCTGTGACATTCATGAGGATGATCCCCATATCCAGAATGCAAGAAACCCGCCGAGGCGGGTTTCTTGACAGCGCGGGAGCTGATTAGAAGCGCACTTCGACGCCGCCACCCAGCACCATGGCTGTGTTGCCGCCGCCGGCAACGCCGGTATCGGTGTCAACGGAAGCCAGATTACCAAAAACCTTGGTGTTTTGCGTGAAGTTGTAGTCAACACCAACGCCAATCAGCTGGGTTTCGGTCTCGGTGGTTGCACCAAAGTTTTCAGTGGTGTCGTTAAGGATTTCACCACGGAATGTCAGCTTGTCCACTTCATAGGATGCGCTCAGTACGAAGGACGTGGAGTCGGTGTGTGCCATGCCCACTGTTTCGCCCATTTGGTACAGACCGGCAACCACGAACTTGTCCATCTTGTAGCGGCCAACCACGCGCATCAGATCCTGACCGGCGATTTCCTTGTCCATCGCGAGGGACAGATACAGGCTGTCGTCTTCATAGCTGAAGGCGGCGGAAATGCCGTTGGCCAGATCATTGCCGGAACCCACACCAGCATTGGGAAGGCCGGTTTCACCCGGAACAAAGGTTACGTTGGCGCCGAAAACATCGAGGATTTTCGGAGAGACATAGTTGATGGAGTTGTTCAGACGATTCTGGCCGCTGATAGGACCGAGGCCGGTGGGGGTGCTATTGCTCATGTCAAGAAGAGCATGATCATTGAACATGTCCACCATGTCTTCCGACGTCTTCAGGGGAGAATCGATGGCACCCAGACGGATGGTACCGAGGCTGGAATGCTTGAGGCCGATATAGCGTTCGCGCCCTCCCAGATCACCACCAGCGGCAACGTCGCCATTGATCTGCCATTCGGCCTTGTAAACCGCAGTGAAGTCGTCTGACAGTTTTTCATTACCCTTCACGCCAAGACGGGAAGAATTGCTGTTGACCGTCCAATTCGGCTCCAGACCGGTAACATCCGGATCCATGTAGTCAACCGACAGATTCAGACGACCATAAACGGTCGGAGCGGCCTGTGCGGTCAGCGGCAGCAGAATGGCGGCACCCACGGCCAGAGCAAGCAGATTACGTTTCATGTTCACAATCCCCTTTCGGTTTAAGGTTTGCAGCATCACACTGCCTGTTACTTTTCGGTGCATCTCACCGGATGCTTCCGGTAGCACAGCGCTACATGTGACATAATTTGTAACAACTAAAACAGGCTGTCAACACATTTCGCAAAACATTTGCTGGTTTTTTACTTGAATTTGCGAAATGTCATGTTGTTGAAGCCTTTGCCTGAGTGGCGCTTTCGCACCAAACTGAAGCAACTTGTAACAAACCCTTCATTTGTCCGTCAAGCAAGGCCAAAGCTGCTGAAGGGCAAAAATTGAACAAAATCACCCGCCTTCAGCACCGTATCCACCGGTATGCAGGCGACTCCGTCCGCCCAGAGGCTGGATGAAAGGACGCCGCTGCTCTGGTTGGGATGCTTTTCCAGGACCATGCCTTGGCCGTGCGGCACCAGCCGCACCCGGAAATATTCTTGACGCTTCAACGGTTTGTTAACGCTGAAAGACACGGGCACCGGCAGCGCCATCGGATCGGTGCGGAAGCGCTGGCCTTGCCGCGCCAGCAGGAACTGGCGGGCAAGTATTAAAAATGTAATCCACACCGATTGCGGATTGCCGGGCAGGCCGATAAAGGCTGCTTCCCCGACCCGGCCAAAGGCCAGCGGCTTGCCCGGCTTGATGGCGATCTTCCAGAAATCCAGCCTGCCGGCCTGCTCGACGGCGGTTTTGACGTGATCCTCTTCCCCGACGGAGACGCCGCCGCTGGAGATGATGACATCGGCCTGATGTCCGGCCTGCTCCAGCGCCGCCAGGGTATCCGGCAGATTGTCGGCAACCACGCCCAGATCAAGGACCTCGCAATCCAGGCGCTGCAACAAGGCCTGGATCAGGTAACGGTTGCTGTTGTAGATCTGCCCGCCATGCTGCAGCGCCTGGCCGGGCTCCACCAGTTCATCCCCCGTGCTGAGCACCGCGACCCGCAATTTGCGGTAGACCGGGACCGTGGCGAAACCCAGTGATGCCAGCATGCCGATGGCCGCCGGACCCAGCCGTTCACCGCCGGAGAGTATGCTCGTGCCGGCGCGGATGTCCTGCCCCGCTCTCCGGATGTTCTCGCCGACGGCGCAGCCCAGCCGGAACGTGATGCGTCCTTCCTGGTCCTGGCAGGTGTTTTCCTGCATGATGACGGCATTGGCGCCGGGCGGGATCACCGCGCCGGTAAAGATGCGGGCGGCGGTACCCGGCTGCAGCGGTAATGGATCGATCCCCGCCGGTATGCGCTGGCTGATGGGCAGGGTGCAGGGTATGCCGTTCAGGCTGTCGGTATGCAGGGCGTAACCATCCATGGCGCTGTTGTCACGGGGCGGGACATCCACGCCCGCCATAATTTCGGACGCCAGTACCCGCCCCAGGGCTTCGGAAAGCGCGACCTGTTCGACGACGGGCGCGGCGCTTAAACCGGCTTCCTTCAACCGCCGGATGGCTTCATCAACCGGCATTAGATGGGTCGTGGGTAGGCTGGAGCAGCCGCAATCACTCATGGTCATCCCCGGGATTCGCAGTAGGCGGCTTGTTTGAGGTGCGGTACAAAATTGCAGGGCCGGTTGCGGTTGTCGAGTTGCGCCAGCAGGATGTTGTCCCATGCGGTGCGACAGGCATTGGTGGAGCCGGGCAGGCAGAAAATCACGGTGCTGTTGGCAAAGCCGGCCAACGCCCGGGATTGCAGCGTGCTGGTGCCGATCTCCTGCAGTGAAAAATGACGGAACAACTCGCCAAAGCCTTCCACATGCTTGTCAAACAGGACGCTGACCGCCTCGGGCGTGCTGTCGCGGCCGGAAAAGCCGGTGCCGCCGGTAATAATGACCGCCTGGGTGAGCGGGTCGGCGATCCAGGCCGAAAGCACGGCGCGAATCTGGTAAATGTCATCCTTGACGATACGGCGGTCAGCCAGCAGGTGTCCGGCGCTGTTCAAGGCCTCCACCAGAAATTGCCCGGAGGTGTCGGTGTCGGCGTTGCGGGTATCCGAGACGGTCAAGACAGCAATTTGCAGGGGGATGAAGGGTTTGTCGGTTTTGGCGTGGCTCATGGGATTTCTCGAAAAGTCAGGTCGATAAAGGATTGTTAAGGGATTCCAGGCGCTGAGCCCCCACCCTGCCGTGGACGGGGCAATCAGGTTATTCACCCACCGGTCATATTCATGAAGCGGACAATCTGCGGTTCTTCGTCCAGGCTGAAGTAGTGCCGTTCGGGTTTCAGCGGCAAGGCCCGGAGAATGGCGTCATACAGCGGAGCATCCGTGTCCGGGTTGTCCCGCAGGACTTGACGCAGATCAGCAGAATGTTCGTTGCCCAGGCAGAGCAAGAGTCGGCCCTCGACGGTGACGCGGACGCGGTTGCAGGTCCCGCAGAAGTTGTGGCTGTGCGGAGAAATGAAGCCGAGGCGGCTGCCCGAATCCGGCATGCGATAGTAGCGCGAAGGGCCGCCGGTCTGATCGGTGGCGGGCAACAGCGGATGGCGGGCCGCGATGATCTGGCGGATTTCCTCGCTGCTGATATAGGTGCTGGCGCGATCATGCTCGCTGATGGCGCCCAGCGGCATTTCTTCGATAAAGGACAAGTCCAGCGCGCGCTCGCGGGCGAAATCGACCAGCGGCAGGATTTCATCGTCATTGCGTCCGCGCAGGATCACGGCGTTGATCTTGGTGCGGCGGAATCCGGCCTGCCGGGCGGCTTCGATGCCGGCCAGCACGTCATGAAGCTGGCCGGTGCGGGTAATGGCATGAAAGCGGTCGGCATCCAGGCTGTCGAGGCTGATATTGATGCGGCTGAGCCCGGCGTCCCGCAGCGGCTGCGCCAGGCGCGCCAGCTGCGAGCCGTTGGTGGTCAGCGTCAGTTCGCGCAAGTCGGGCAAGGCCGCCAGCTTTTCGACCAACCAGAGGATATTGGGCCGAATCAGCGGTTCGCCGCCGGTCAGGCGAAGCTTGGTGACACCCTGCTCCACAAACGCCTTGCCGACCCGGTAGATTTCTTCCAGACTGAGAATCTGCTGCCTTGGCAGGAACTGCATGTCTTCACTCATGCAGTAGACACAGCGGAAATCACAGCGGTCTGTCACGGACAGGCGCACATAAGTGATTTCGCGTCCAAAGCCGTCAATCAGCCGTTTGGTCATTACCGGTATCCCGTGTTGCCTGTGAGCATTATAGTCCCCGCCCCGGCATCGCCGGGTACTAGTCGGTTGACGGGTGCCTTTCCCGTCGTTTGGCCTCCTGCCAGTAGAACTCCATCTCCTCCAGATGGCTGGATGCCAGCGTTTTCCCCCGCCGGCGCAGTTCATCCTCGATCAGGTTGAAGCGGCGCACGAACTTGTCATTGGTCAGTTTCAGCGCCAGTTCGCTGTCCACGTCGAGGTGGCGCGCCAGGTTGACCACGCCAAAGAGCAGGTCGCCGACTTCGCCCGGTACCTCGTCCGGATCTTCCCGCAAGGCGTGGTCGATTTCATCAAGTTCCTCGCGCATCTTACGCAGGACGGCATGAGGGTCCTGCCAGTCAAACCCGACCTTGGCGGCCTGCTTCTGCAACTTTTCCGCGCGCGCCAAGGCCGGCAATCCCGAGGCGACCTCATCCATGAAATGACGGCCCTGCCCTTTTCCCGCCTTTTCTGCCGTCTTTATTAGTTCCCATTGGGAACTCACTTGCTCAGGCGTCAAGCCGGTTTGTGCCGCAAAAACATGGGGATGACGGCGAACCAGCTTGGCGCTGATCGCCTGAACCACATCCTCGAAGCGGAACAAACCCTGCTCCTTGGCAATCTGCGCCTGGAATACGACCTGCAACAGCAAGTCGCCCAGTTCCTCGCACAGATGCGCGTAGTCACGGGCCGCAATGGCTTCGGTGACTTCATGAGCTTCTTCAATAACATATTTGGCGAGACTGTCAAAGCTTTGTTTGCGGTCCCAACTGCAGCCCTGCTCGGAGCGCAGGGTGGCCATGATGTCGAGCAGATCGTCGAGCGCGTACTTTTTGTCGGTCATGATTCAAACCGGGGTCTGGTTGGTGGTCATGCGCCGGGCGGCGATGACATTGGGTTGCTGTTCAATGCGCGCCAGCAAGCGACCCAGTTGTCCCAGGCTTTCCACTTCCACGATGATCTCCATCGAGGCGGTTCCATCCTGCTTGTTGGAGTGGGTATGGACGCCGGTGACATTGACATGCTCGTTGGCCAGCACCGAGGTGATGTCGCGCAACAGGCCGGTGCGATCCCAAGCCTGAACCTGGATGCTGACGGGTTGCACGGCGCCGGTGGTTTGCTGCCAGGCGGCGTCGATGATGCGGTCCGGCTCTTCTTCCTGCAGTTTCAGCAGCTCGCTGCAACCGCGGGCATGGACGCTGACGCCGCGGTTGTGGGTGATGTAGCCCACGACCGGTTCGCCGGGGATGGGGCGGCAGCAGCCGGCCACATGGGTCAGGATATTGTCCATGCCCTCAATGACGACACCGCTGCGCGAGGCCTTGCGGCCTTTGTTGAGCTGGATGGCGGGAGGTTCCTGCACGGTGTCCTGCGGCAGGCTTTCGGCAATCAGTCCGACGACATGGGACGGCCGGATGTCGCCAGCCCCGATGCCGGCCAGCACATCATCCGCGGTTTTGACGTTGAGGCGCGGGGCATAGTCCGCCAGGTTGACATGCCGCAAGGTCAACGCCAGCCGGGCGAGGTCGCGTTCCAGGTATTCCCGGCCCAGCGCGATGTTGTTTTCGCGATCCTGCAGCTTGAACCACTGCCGGACCTTGGCCTGCGCCCGCGTGGTGCCCAGATAGCCCAGGCTGCCCGACAGCCAGTCGCGGCTGGGTGAGCCGCCCTTTTGGGTCAGTACTTCCACCTGGTCGCCGGTTTGCAGTCGCGTGTTGAGCGGCACAATCCGCCCGTTGACCTTGGCGCCGCGACAGGAGTGCCCCAGTTGTGTGTGAATGGTATAGGCAAAATCCAGCGGCGTGGCTCCAGCCTCCATGTCAATGACATGGCCGTCGCGGGTAAAGACGTAGACGCGCTCGTATTTGATGGATTGACGGATCTGGTCGGCGAGCAGGTCGATCTGCCCTTCCCCCATGTCTTCCTGCCATTCCAGCACCTGCCGCAGCCAGGCGATCTTGCTTTCGTAGCCCGCATCCTTACTGTTGCCCTTGCTGCCTTCCTTGTAGACCCAGTGCGCGCAGACGCCGAGTTCGGCTTCTTCATGCATGTTCTGGGTTCTGATCTGGACTTCGAGCGCCTTGCCGTCCGGGCCGATGACGGCGGTGTGCAGCGAGCGGTAGCCGTTTTCCTTGGGTGTGGCGATGTAGTCGTCAAATTCCTTGGGAATGTGTTTCCACAGCGAATGCACAATGCCCAGTACCGCATAGCAATCCCGGACTTCACGGACCATGATGCGTACGGCGCGGATATCATAGAGTTCGTGGAAGCTGAGCTTCTTGCGCTGCATCTTGCGCCAGATGGAATAGATATGCTTGGCGCGGCCGCTGATTTCCGCCTGGATGTCGGCGGCGGCCAGCGCTTCCTTCAGCTTGCGGATGACGTTCTGGATGTATTCGTCGCGTTGCAGCCTTTTTTCATCCAGCAGGCGTGCAATGTGTTTGTAGGCTTCCGGCTCCAGGTAACGAAAGGACAGGTCTTCCAGTTCCCATTTGATCTGGCCGATACCCAGACGGTGTGCCAACGGAGCGTAGATGTCGAAGATTTCGCGCGCCACCCGTTTTTTACGCTCGTCGGAAGCGTCCTTCAGCTCACGGATGGCAAAGGTCCGTTCCGCCAGCTTGATCAGCGCCACCCGCACATCGTCGATCATGGCGACCAGCATCTTGCGCATGTTGTCCAGCTGCAGCTGGCTTTGCGAGAATTTGCTGTTTGCGGAATGGGGGTTGATGATCTGGCTGATGGTGGCCATGCGCAGCACGCCTTCAATCAGCAGCGCGGTATCGACGCCAAACTGCTTGCGCACGATGTCAAGGCTGGTCTTGCCCTCGCGCACGGCCCGGTAAAGCACGGCGGCAATCAGGGATTCCTGGTCCAGTTTGAGGTCGGCCAGAATGTCGGCCATGGCCAGACCGGTCAGAAAACTGTTGGTTCGCGTGCTCCACGGATGTTCCTTGGCGTAGTTTTCATC
>CAZPZK010000146.1:0-7324 GCA_964591095.1 uncultured Moraxellaceae bacterium
ACATCAAGATTGAGAGCGATCTTGAAATCAACGGCGGGACTGCTGGCACCTTGGAAGTCGATCCGCTCGTGGTGGGCTTGAGCGCCAGCTATCACTATTGATGATCTGGCATGGCCAATAAAAAGGGCGACCCTCGGGTCGCCCTTTTTATTGGGTCTTCCATCAGTGATGATGTTGACCGTCCGGGCCATGGACATGGCCATGATCGAGTTCTTCCGGCGTGGCGGCGCGGATCGACATGACTTCCACATCAAAATTCAGCTGCACGCCAGCCAGCGGGTGGTTGCCATCGACGGTGATTTCGTTCGGTTCGACGGCGGCGACAGTGACGACCTGAATGCCGTGATCGGTTTGGGCCTGGAATTGCATGCCCACTTCGATATTGTCGACACCGGCGAACATCTGGCGGGGAACAGCCTGTACCATTTGCGGATCGTATTCGCCGTAGCCTTCGGCAGGAGCTACGGTCACGGTCAGTTTCTCACCCACCGACTTACCGGTCAGCGCGTTTTCGAGTCCGGGAATGATATTGCGGGCGCCATGCAGATAAACCAGCGGTTCACCACCGGCAGAGGTGTCGATGACCGTTCCTTTGTCATCGGTCAGTGTGTAGGCAATAGCGACCACGCTATTCTGGGCAATTTGCATGATGTACCTTGAGGGCCGGCGGCCGGTTTGAAAAGAGGGCCACATGATACTGCATTCGCGGGGTGACTGCGTAATGCTTTGTGGCCGGTGGCAGCAGGGAAATCAGCGGGTGGGGAAACATTCCATCATCCAGCCCAGCAGGTCATAACGCACTTCGGAGGCATTGGTTTCAAAGAGGCTGCAATGACGGGCTTCGGGGTACAGCTTGAACGTGACCTTGGCTCTGCCGGCCTTGGTGTGGCGCTTGGCCAGTAGCGTGATCCCCTTGCCCATTTGCCCGACAGGATCCTTGTCGCCCGAGAAGATGTACAGCGGAAGGTCCTTGGCGATCTTCTTCATGTTCGAAGGGGTATAGATGTCCGCCAGGGTGTTGAGCAGGTCGCGCCAGTAGCCATTGGCCATCCGGTAGCCGCACTGCGGATCCGCCACGTACTTGTCGACGTAGGCGGCATCGCGGGACAGCCAGTCGAAGTCGGTACGTGCGTTTTTGAAAGCCTTACCAAACTTGCCGAACGCCAGGCTGTGAATCAGGTTACTGCGACCGTTCCGGCCGCCACGCAGGGTTTCGAGACAGGCGATTCGCGCGGCGGCACGGGCAAACCAGGGGGCCACGTAATCAGAGCCGGACAAAGCCAGCGCGGAAACACGATCCGGATGGTTCTGGGCAAACCACTGGCTGACAAAAGAACCCATGCTGTGTGCCAGGATACCGTAGGGGACACCATTATATGTGGCACGCACCCAGTTGTTGATCAGCAGCATGTCCTGCAGTACGTTCGGCCAGTTTTGCAGGCGGTCGACCGCACCCTGCTCGGTGTTGTCCTTGACAGACAGGGCATGGCAGCGGTGGTCATGGGCAATCACTGTGAATCCGTGCTGGTTCAGGAACTGCGCCATGTCTTCGTACATGCCGCTGTGTTCCGCCATACCATGAACGATATGGACGATCGCACGGGGAGAAGCTACCGGCCAATGCCGAAGGGGTATCCTGTGACCATCGGGTGCCGGAAGATAAAGCAGGGCGGGCTCTTGGCTTAGCGAGGGGTTTTTCATTAGGCTCTAATCCTGATTCTTTTGTCGAGCGGATAAAACATACCATGCGTGCAGCTTGTCATTACACGGTCATGGCCCGTCACCCGGCCAGTCACTTCTTTCAGATTACCCTGCACGTGCATCATCCCGACCCGCAGGGGCAATTGTTGTGGCTGCCAAACTGGATCGTCGGCAGCTACATGATTCGCGATTTCGCGCGGCACATTGTCAGTGTAAGCGCCCGGACCGCGCAAGGCTTGTTATTAGATGTCAACAAGGTCGGGAAAAATCAATGGCGAGTGATGCCGCATGCCGGAGATATCCGTGTGGCGTATGAAGTTTATGCCTGGGATTTGTCCGTGCGCGGCGCCCATCTGGATCAGACGCATGGTTATTTCAACGGCGCCTGCCTGTTCCTGGCGGTTGCAGGTCAGGAGCATATGCCGCTGACGCTGGATATCCAGGCGCCGGCGGATACAGCCAATTGGCAAGTAGCCACGACGCTGCCGGCCCGAGCAACAACCGCGGACGGTTTTGGTGAATATGGAGCCGAATCCTATGAAATGTTGCTGGACTGTCCGGTAGAGATGGGAACTTTTGCCGAACTGGCCTTCAACGCGGGAGGAGTGCCCCATCGCATGGTGTTGACCGGGCGGCAGCGCGCGGACCGTGCGCGGTTGGCGCGCGATCTTGCCAGGATCTGCGAGACCTGTATCCGCTTCTGGCAGGATGAGGCACCGTTTGAGCAATACCTGTTTCAAGTCATGGTCACCGGTAATGGCTATGGCGGGCTGGAGCATCGCAACTCCACAAGTCTGCTGTGTTCACGTGATGACCTGCCGCTCATCACGGAGCCGGAACGTCCGGGAGACAAATACCGCGCCTTCCTCGGCTTGTGCAGCCATGAGTATTTTCACGCCTGGCTGGTCAAGCGCATCAAGCCCACGGTGCTGATGCAACCTGATATGCACCGGGAAAACCATACGCCGCTGCTGTGGGTCTTTGAAGGATTCACCTCTTATTATGATGATCTGCTGCTGGCTCGCGCCGGTGTGCTATCCATGCCGGATTATCTGACGTTATTGGGGCAACAAATCAGCCGGTATCTGAAAACACCGGGCCGCCATGTGCAATCGGTCACGGAGTCCAGCTTTGATGCCTGGACCAAATATTACAAGCCGGATGAAAATACGCCCAATAGCGTGGTCAGCTACTATGTCAAAGGCGCGCTGGTAGCGTTGTGCATTGATCTTCGGCTCAGGCAACGCAGCGGCAATCGCGTCAGTCTGGACGGGGTGATGCGGCGTTTGTGGCGGGAGCACGGCAAGATCGGGGTTGGCGTGGAGCCGGATACCGTCCAGAAGCTGGTCGAAGCGGTTTCGGGAGAAGACTGGTCTGAACAGTGGCGGGACTGGCTGTACGGAACCGCGGATCTGCCCTTGAAGCCTCTGTTGGAGGCACAGGGCATTGAAGTCACGCTGAAGCCGGAGCTGGGCACGGGACAGAGGCATGCCAGCTTGGGGGTCCGTGGGCAGGCCTCGGAAGGCGGGGTCCTGATCCAGAATGTCTGGCGCGGCGGGGCGGCGGAGGCGGCGGGGCTGTCAGCCGGGGATGTGGTGATCGCGGTGGACGGCTTGAAAGTCAGCTCTCCCTTGGAAAAAGTGATTGCCAGCTATCCGGTAGGTGGTAATCTTTGCATCCACGCTTTCCGGCGCGACGAATTGATGACCTTCCAGGTTTGCCTGCAGGCCGCGCCCTTCGAAAACTGTGTCCTGGCATTGCCTGCCGAAGGCGAGGGATATCTGCGCGCGGAACAGTGGATTCTGGACAAATGACCGATAACCGAGACAGGAGCCCCTTCATGGATCAACCGGATTTCTGGAAAGACAAGTATCCGCAGGGTATCGCCCGCGAGATCAACGCCGAGGTCTACCCGACCATCATGCATCTGTTCAAGGATGCCTGTCGCAAATACGCCAACAAGCCGGCGTTTTCCAACATGGGACGCACCCTGACCTTTGCCGAACTGGACAAGTACAGCGCCGCCGTGGCGACCTGGTTCCAGCAGAATACCGACCTGCAGCCCGGTGACCGCGTCGCGGTGCAGATGCCCAACGTCCTCCAGTATCCGGTGGTTGTCTTCGGTATCCTCCGCGCCGGCTTGGTGGTGGTCAATACCAATCCGCTTTACACCGCCCGCGAGATGCAGCACCAGTTCAAGGATGCCGGTTGCAAGGCGCTGGTTGCCCTGGCCAATTTCGGCCACATGGTGGAAGAAGTATTGCCGCAAACCGGCATCCGTTACCTGATCATGAGCGAAGTCGGCGACATGATGCCGCCGCTAAAGCGTTTGCTGGTCAATAATGTCGTCAAGTATGTGAAGAAGATGGTGCCGGACTATGACCTGCCCACCGCCATTCCCTTCACCCGGCTGATCCGCGCCAATCCGCACAAGCTAAAGGAACACGTCGGTCAGCCGGATGATATCGCCTGCCTGCAGTACACCGGCGGTACAACCGGTGTCTCCAAGGGCGCGATGCTGACCCACCGCACCATTACCTCGAACATGATGCAGACCCATGCCTTCCTCAGCACGGCCCTGCAGCCCGGTCGCGAAGTGATGATCTGCCCGTTGCCGCTGTATCATATCTTTGCCTTTGGCGTCTCCTGCATCGGCATGGTGCTGGGCATGCATACCGTGCTGATCACCAATCCGCGCGACATCCCCGGCTTTGTCAAGGAACTGGGGCAGTGGGACTTTACGGCGATGATGGGTCTCAACACCCTGTTCGTGGCGTTGATGAACAACCCGGAATTCCGCAAGCTGAATTTCAACAAGCTGAAGCTGACCATTGCCGGTGGCATGGCGATGCAGACCGCCGTCGCCAACGATTGGGAAAAACTGACCGGCAGCAAGGTTTGTGAAGGTTATGGCATGACCGAGTCCTCGCCGGTCATCACCATCAACCCGCCGACCGCCATTCAGGTCGGCACCATTGGCGTGCCGGCGCCAAACACCGAGATCCGCATCGTCAATGACGCGGGCGAGGATGTGCCGCTGGGTGAAGCCGGCGAGCTGTGGGCGAGAGGGCCGCAGGTGATGAAGGGCTACTGGCAGCGTCCGGAGGCGACCGCCGACACCGTGACCGCCGATGGCTGGCTGAAGACCGGTGATGTTGCCGTCGTGCAGCCGGATGGCTACTTGCGCATTGTGGACCGCAAGAAGGACATGATCCTGGTGTCCGGCTTCAATGTCTATCCGAACGAGATTGAGGAAGTAGCCGTGCAGCACGCGGGTGTGCTGGAATGCGCGTGCGTCGGTGTCCCCGATCCGAAATCCGGCGAATCGGTGCGTCTGTTCGTGGTCAAGAAGGACGATTCCCTCTCGGAAGAAGAACTCATGATCCACATGAAGAACAACCTCACCGGTTACAAGGTGCCGAAGACCATCGTCTTCCGCAATGATCTGCCCAAGTCTCCGGTTGGCAAGATCTTGCGTCGGGAACTGCGCGATAACGGTTGATTCCCCCACGTTTCGCGTGTGAAATGAAAGCCTGTCTCCGGACAGGCTTTTTTATTGCGGAGAGAGTGACATGCGAGTTGCCGCCTATGCCTTGATGCTGGCCTGCGCTGTGGAGTCCGGCATGGTCTGGAGCGCCCAGAAAGCCGGTACCGTGACGGAAATGGAAGGAGATGTTCTGGTTGTGGACAGCCAGGGGGCCGGCCGCGCCCTGAAGCCGGGAACTGTGGTCAATGTGGGCGACACCGTGCAGACCGGCAAGACCGGCCAGGTCCATTTACGCTTGCAGGATGATGCGTATTTGTCCATTCGCAGCAATTCCCGCCTGACCATTCAACTCTACAAGGCGGCCAACCGCGATGATGATGGCAGTGTCATCCAGTTGCTCAAAGGCTCTTTCCGGGCGGTGACGGGATGGATTGGACAGATCCATCCGGCCAATTACAAGGTGCTGACACCCACGGCCAGTATCGGAATCCGGGGTACTGACCATGAACCGGTTTTTGTCCCCGAGGAGGAGGCCACGGAGGACAGTCCCGCCGGGACTTATGATCAGGTTCATGACGGGGGCACGGTCCTGGAGTCGGAAGGCACTGCCGTTGATGTGCAGCCCGGCAAGGCGGCGTTTGCCCCGTTGCGGCAAGCGCCCCGATTGCTGGCGGCCATTCCCGCCTTTCTACGTAACCGTCCCTTGCTGGATGCGCGGCTGGAAGCAATCAAGCCCGAGTTGCGGGCGCGTGTTCAGGATAAACTGGAGCGGATGCGTTCGCTGCGGCAGGAACTGGATGAGCGGCGTCAACGCCGATTGAGGGAGTTCCAACCCAACCTGCCCAACTTGCCGAATCTGGAACGCTTGCATCGCTAAGGCGGTGGGTTCCCTGTCCAGCCGCCAAGGCCCGGCTGGATAGCCGGATCCTTGTCGCGTCAGGCTTTCTTCACAAATTCGGATTTGAGTTTCATCGGGCCGATGCCGTCGATCTTGCAGTCGATGTCGTGATCGCCGTCCACGAGGCGGATGTTCTTGACCTTGGTGCCGACCTTGACCACCAGCGAGGTGCCCTTGACCTTGAGATCCTTGATCACGGTGACGGAATCACCATCCTGCAACAGGTTGCCGTTGGCGTCCTTGATGATGCGGGTTTCGTCACTGCCTTCGGCAACGGCATCCTTCGACCATTCATGGGCGCATTCCGAGCAGATGACCATGCCGCCGTCTTCGTAGGTGTATTCGGAGTTGCATTTGGGGCAATGGGGAAGATCGGACATGGTCTGCGCCTGGATAGTGGGGGGAGTAAGGCGCGCAAGGGTACAATAATAGCCCTGAAAAATAAACGGGTATGACGCTCATGCTCCGCAATGCCGTACTTGGTATTCTTCATGCCGCCGATTTGATTCTGATAATGTGAGTAAGCTGCGTTATGACCCCGTGGATTGATTACTGGATATTTCTGGGCCTGGCGCTGTGTTGTCTGTATGTGCCCTATTTCCTGATTCGCGGGGAGGGGACGAGGCTGCTGGCGGGGTGTGTCTGTTGCATGGCGGTGATTCAGGCGTACATCCTGTTCGGTGATGTCGCCGGCCCGGCCGGGTGGCTGTTGTACCTGCACCAATGGGCGCTGTATCCGGTTGCGCCGTTACTGTACCTGTATTTTGTCTTTCTGCTGGGGGAGCCTTGCCCCGCCATTCGAGTGTTGCGTCACCTGTCCCCGACAATGCTGGTGATTGCTGTGACGGCCCTGGAGTGGTTGATCCCGCAATGGAAGTCACCGGGCTTGCAAGCGGTGTATGTCTTTTCCTTTATCAGTGGTGCGGCCTATTCCGTAGCCATTCTGCGTCGTCTGGGCGCATTGGTCCAGCCTGCCGGTTTGATGCGGGTGGAAGCCCTGCTGCTGATGTCCGCCGGGGTGTTGGGCGTTGCCATTGCCGGCTTGGTGGTGGCGGGCGGACTATTGGCGAGCGATGAGTTCTATACGGCCTATGGCTGTGCGATCAGCCTGCTGATGGTGCTGGGGCATTTCCTGATATTGCTGTATCCGCACATACCGGAAACCCTGGCCGATGAGTTGCAGGATGCCGTTATCGCAGCCGATGTCCCGCTGCGTCGCAGCCAGTTGGGAGGCGTGG
>CAZPZK010000147.1:0-7310 GCA_964591095.1 uncultured Moraxellaceae bacterium
GTAAAAACGAGGCAAAACAGGCTCAAAAGCCACCGCGCAAGCGGTTTAGTTCAACTATATTTAGACGACAGAGTTCGCATAACACTCAGTTCGCCTAACAGGGTTAAGTCCCAAATATTTCTTATTGAAAATAGCAGCTTACGGGCATGGTGTCCGTGTTAGGCGAACTAAATTCAAGGGACGCAATCGCCCGAACGTACCATCCACACCAAGCGACAGTCAACACCATCCCAGAGACTTTCACTCCGCCACCGTCCACTCAATCAACCGCTCCGTCAACTCCCCCAGAATCTCCTCCACCGACACCCCCGCCGGCGGCCCCAGCACCACCTGCAACAACGTCCCGCCCATCAGCGTATTCATCAGGAACAACGACGCCGGCGACGAAAACACCCGGTAATGCGGCGCCGCCTCCCGGTTCGACGTCACCGCCACCCGCAGCAACATCGACCCCAGATTCTGGAACGACTCCAGTTCCCGCGTAAACGGCACCTCGAACAGCATCACCCGGATCAACGCCCTGTCCCGCAACAACAAGCGATACGCCGCATCCACCGCAAACCGTACCCCCTCGCGGCCGGGCAGGGGAATGATCTCCTGCGCAATCGCCAGCATCCCCGCCAATTGCTTGCGGATGCACCGTTCCACTACCTCCGCCACCAGCGCATCCTTCCCCGGAAAATACTCATACACCGTGCCAATGCTCACTCCCGACAACTCCGCCACATGATTCGTGGTCAACCCGTGATAGCCGCGCTCGCACAGAAGCTGAGCCGCCGCATCCAGCATGGCGTCCCAGGTGGCCTGCGAACGCCCCTGACGCGGGCGTTTTTTGGGTTCCAGATCAAATACTTGATGCTTCATGAGGAAAATCCTCCGGGGCTGATTGGATATTGGAGAATAATCGGGTTATTGCCCGGCTTGGCATGGATGTCATTGTGCCGGGTCAGGAAGTGAGCCATATGAATACCTTAAAAGCTCCCAACAGATTCTTTATGTTTATTAAAGGGTCCAAAAGGAGTGTTTATTGCCAATTTCGGTTCCCGGATGCATAATCAGCCTCATGGGATATTTAAAGCAATAAAAACATTCTGATGGGAATGCCAAACATGGAAACTCCGCTTCCGTTACCGGTTGAGCGCGCCATCTGCAAGCTCGGCAACGACATCTCGCTGGCGCGCCGCCGCCGCCACATTTCCCAAGCGTCACTGGCCGAGCGCATGGGCGCATCTGTCTCCACCGTCCGCCGCATGGAAAAGGGCGATGCCCGCGTACCAATCCACTTTTACGCCCGCGCCTTGCATGTGTTTGGCGAAATACAGGCACTTGAGCGACTGCTGGACACTCCAAACGATGAGATCGGCCTGACACTGATGGACGAACAATTACCCCGGCGTATCCGCCGCAAACCGGCATCCACGGGGGCCTTATGAAAGGCGGTTCGGAATCGCTGCGCCGACAGGTCCAGCTGTGCCTGGGCCGGGCAGGCATCGACATCGGGTCGCTGGTGTATGTTCGGCAGGGTCGGCGTGAACATAGCGCCGTGGCTTATGGCGAACCCTGGCTGGCAAACCCGGAGCGCTTTGCCGTTTCCGCCGATTTGCCGCTGATGCCCGGATACAAGACCCGCAAGGCCGCTTCCCCTCATGATTCGGTCTTTCATGGAGCCATTGCAGATACCG
Source organism: uncultured Moraxellaceae bacterium (assembly GCA_964591095.1). Taxonomy (GTDB): domain Bacteria; phylum Pseudomonadota; class Gammaproteobacteria; order Pseudomonadales; family Moraxellaceae; genus Fluviicoccus. Next base: position 1,683 of record CAZPZK010000147.1, read on the forward strand.
CCCCGGATGCCTGGGGCAGACGGGTGATTGCCCGTGACCATGCGAAGCGGCGCAAGGACAATCCCGGTCTGTCCGCACTGACCGAACTGGATTATCTGCTGGCCGTGGACGACTTCAGCCGGGTCGGCGCGTTGCGTCTGCGAGAACCGGGCGGATCATTCCTTCGAACCGTGGAGGAGGGCCGGCGCAATACACCGCCGCTGATCGAGTTGGAGCGGATATTCCAGGCCAGCCGGGCGCTGGAAAAGGGTAGTGAGACAGCGGCGGATTTGCGTTACTTGCAGGGCAAGGGCACTTCCTTGGGTGGCATGCGTCCCAAGTGCACGGTGCTGGATGAAGACGGCAGTCTGGCAATCGGCAAGTTCCCCAGCGTTGGCGACCTGCGCAGCGTCACACGCGGCGAAGTGCTGGCGTTAAGGCTGGCGTCCATCGCCGGTATTGACAGCGCCCACGCGCGAATCGTGACCATCGATAATGCGCCAGTAGCGGTGATCCGCCGCTTTGACCGTGACCGCGAACAAGGCCGTATTCCCTATCAGTCGGCGGCATCCCTGTTGCAAGCCTCGCGTGAGGAAGACCACAGCTATACCGAGATTGCCGACGCTATCCGGACTTTCGGGCATACGCCCACTCAGGATTTGCAGCAGCTTTGGCGGCGGATGGTCTTCAACCTGCTGATCACCAACGTCGACGACCATTTGCAGAATCATGGCTTCCTGCACGTGGCGCATGGGCAGTGGCGTCTGGCTCCGGCGTTTGATCTCAACCCCTTTCCCGACAAGGACCGGGAGTCCAAGACCTGGTTGTCCGAACAGGACGGGCCGGTGACAGATCTGGAGATGTTGCTGGCGCGGTGTGACTTTTTCTCCCTGAGCCGGGAACAGGCGCTGGTGGTTTTAGCCGATGTCTGCACGGCTGTGTCGGACTGGCGGCGGGTGGCGCTGAGCCCCGAGGTCGGACTTACAGAGCTGGAGCTCGACGATTTTGCTCCGGCCTTTGAACACGATCAGTGCGAAGCGGCGAGGGGCTTGCTGAAATAACCCCGCTCGCACAGAAGCTGAGCCGTCGCATCCAGCATGGCATCCCACGTGGCTTGCGAGCGCCCCTGGCGGGGACGCTTTTTCGGTTCCAGATCAAACACTTGATGCTTCATCAATCCCCACCAGGCCGTAATTCCCGGCATCCGAGTACAACTGAGCATTTGCTCAGGTTAACATGGGACGCATAAGAACGGGCAGGGCGGTCCTGCTTCCGCCCGCATCCGGACAGCGCGCCACGAGAGCCCCGCCATGAGCCAGGAAGTCATCACCTATTGCCGCATCTGCGAACCCTTCTGCGGCATGGTCGCCACCGTCGACAACCAGCGGCTGGTCAGCCTGCGTCCCGACCGCGACCACCCGCTGTCGCAGGGCTTTGCCTGCCCCAAGGGCATCGCCTACACGCAGGTGCAGAACGACCCCGACCGCGTGCTCTACCCGCTGAAACGCCAGCCCGACGGCCGTTTCACCCGCGTTAGCTGGGACGAGGCCATGAGTGACATCGGCGAACGCCTGCGCCGCATCCATCGCCAGCACGGCGGCGACGGCATTGCCGTGTACGGCGGCAACCCGGCGGCGCTCAACTACAGCCACGCGCTGTGGATGAATGTCTTCCTCAAGGCGCTGCGCATCCGCCATTTCTTCGGGCCCGGCACGCAGGACACCAACAGCCGCTTTGTCGCCAGCCACCTGCTGTACGGCAGCCTGTTCACCGTGCCGGTGCCGGATATCGGGGCGGCGGAGCTGGTGGTGATCCTGGGGGCGAATCCGGCGGTGTCGCACGGCAGCCTGGTGAACATGCCGCGCATGATGGACAAGCTGCACGATGTGACCAAACGCGGCGGCCGGGTACTGGTGATCGATCCGCGCCGCACCGAGACCGCCCGTGCGTTTGAGTGGCAGCCGATCACGCCGGATGCCGATGCCTGGCTGTTGCTGTCGCTGCTGCATGTGCTGTTCGCCGAAGGGCTGGCCGACCAGCGGGCGCTGGCGACGCAGGCCACCGGGGCGAAGGGGCTGCGGGAACTGACCGCCGCCTTTCCGCCTGAAGACACCGCTATCCATACCGGCATTCCCGCAGCCGTGGTGCGCGATCTGGCGCGCCAGTTGTCGCAGAAGCGCGCGGTCGTCTACAGCCGTCTCGGCACTTGTCTGGGCAGCCACCCGACGCTGGCCAATTTCCTGCTGGACGCGGTCAACCTGGTGGCGGGCAATCTCGACCGGCCGGGCGGCTGGGTATTTGGCAATCCGCCCATCCCGTTGCAAAAGATCGTGGCTCCCTTGATGTCCTACGGCAAGTGGCGCACGCGCATCGGCGGTTTTCCGGAAGTGATGGGCATGGAACCGGCGGCGAACATGGCGGCGGAGATCACCACACCGGGCAAGGGGCAGGTGCGGGCGCTGTTCGTGTCGGCGGGCAATCCGGTGCTGTCCACGCCCGGCGGCCACAAGCTGGCGGAAGTGCTGCCGCAGCTGGAACTGATGGTGTCCATCGACCTCTACCGCAACGAAACCAATGCCCACGCCGATTACATCCTGCCCGGCACCGCCATGTACGAGCGTGAGGATTTCCCCATCTTCAGCATGGGCCTGTACGTGCAGCCCTTCATGCAGGCGACGCCCGCCGTGGTGCCGCCCGCCGGGGAGGCGCGGCATGAATGGCAGGTATATGAAGAGCTGGCGCGCAGCCTGCTGCCGGAGCGGGTGCGCACGCTGGTGGCGAAAGTACGGGAAAACGGGGTCGGACCGACGCCGCGCCTGATGCTGGACAGCCTGATCCGGTTGGGCTACGCGGGCGATCGCTGGGGCTTGCGCCAGAACGGTCTGAATCTGGATTCGCTGCTGAAACGCCACCCGCACGGCATCAAGCTGGCCGAGCGGCCGACCACCGGACAATTGCACCAGGTGGTGCGTCATCGTGACCGCAAGGTGCATCTGGACCCTCCGGAAATCCGCGCGGAAGTGCGCCGCCTGCTGGCGCGGAAGGCTGATCCCGATTACCCGCTGCACCTGATCGGCCTGCGTGAACTGCGGTCGGAAAACTCGTGGATGCACAATCCGCCTGCCTTGCGCGTTGCGCGTCCGCCCCATGCGGCCCGCATGCATCCGGACGATGCCGTCGCGTTGGGGCTGGTGAACCGTGACCGGGTGCGGTTGGTGTCACCGTGGGGAGCCATCGAACTGCCGGTGCTGGTAACGGATGAAGTCAGCCGGGGCGTGGTGGCCGTGCCGCACGGTTGGGGGCATAAAGGGCAGGGTGGTTGGGCCAATGCCAATCGGGAGGGCGGTGTCAGCGTCAACGACCTGATGGATACCCGCGCTGCCGGGCTGGACCCGCTGTCGGGCATGTCGCACCTGTTCGGGGTGAAGATCCGCGCCGAGCGTGTTGCTGATCAAGCCGAAACCGTCACCGCAACAGCCGCCGCCGTCGAGGAAGCCTGACATGCCTTATGTGATTGCCGCGCCCTGTGTGGCCGACTATTCCTGCGTGGAAGTGTGTCCCGCGCAATGCATTGCGCCGCTGCCGGACGATGCCGCCTTCGACCATGCCGAGCAGCTGTACATCGACCCCGACCGCTGCATTGATTGTGAAGCCTGTGTGGCGGCGTGCCCCGTGGGGGCCATTCATGAAGCCTCGCGTTTGCCGGAGAAATGGGCCCATTACCGTGAAATCAATGCCGCTCATTTCGGGAGGAAATCATGAGCCGTCCCTTGCGCGTGGCGATTGTCGGGGCCGGACCTGCCGGGATGTACGCCGCCGGGCATTTGCTGGAAGGGGCCGGAGGCACTTTTCTGGACGGTCGTTTGCAGCACCTGGTGAACCGGCCGGTGGAAGTCGATGTCTTCGAACGACTGCCGGTGCCGTGGGGGTTGGTACGGCACGGCGTCGCCCCGGATCATCCGGACAAGAAACGGGTGCAGCAAGTGTATGAGGACATCGCCGCGCGGCCGGGGTTCCGATATTTCGGCCATGTTGAGTTGGGCAAGCATGTGTCGGTGGCGGAACTGGGTGAATGGTATGACGCCGTCATTTATGCCGTCGGCGCGTCCGGCGATGCGGCGCTGGGCATTCCGGGGGAAGACCTGCCCGGTTTGCTGTCGGCGCGCGAGTTTGTGGCCTGGTACAACGGGCATCCGGATTACCGCGATCTGGCGGTGGATCTGTCCTCGGAGCGGGCGGTGATTGTCGGCAACGGCAATGTGGCGATGGATGTGGCGCGGATGCTGAGCCTGTCACCGGAAGCGCTGGCGAAGACGGATATCGCCGATCATGCGCTGGAGACCTTGCGCGGCAGTCGTATTCGCGAGGTGGTGGTGCTGGGCCGTCGGGCGGCGTTTCAGGGGGCGTTCAACAATCCCGAACTGGAAGAGCTGGGGGAATTGCCGGGCGTGGATCTCGGCGTGGAGGGCGGCGATGTCGGGTTTGAAGAGGCGCGATTTCAAGGGGTTCTGGAGGATTCCGCCCGCCGTAAGTTCGCTACGCTGAAACGGTTTTCAGAGCGCCCGGTGCGCGGCCTTGACCGTCGTATCGTGTTGAAATTCCTGGCGTCTCCGCTCGAAATCCAGGGCGAAGGCCGCGTGCAAAGCCTGCGTATCGTCCAGAATCGTCTGGCGCGGGATGACAGCGGCCACTGGCTGGCCAAGGCCACGGATCAGCTGGAAACCCTGGCCTGCGGTCTCGTGTTGTGCGCCATTGGCTTCAAGGGCATTGCCGTGCCCGGATTGCCGTTTGATGCGGGTCGCGGCGTGGTGCCCAGCGCCGACGGCCGGGTGCTGAGGGAGGGTCAGGTCCTGCCCGGACACTATGTCACCGGCTGGATCCGGCGCGGGCCGCGCGGCATCATCGGCACCAACAAGAAATGCGCCCGCGATACCGTGCGCGCCTTGCTGGCCGATGCGGACGCCGGTCGCTTGCCCTTGAGCGGCACGCTGACGGCGGCGGCGGTGGAACGGCGTCTCCGCGAGCGCCAGCCGGAATCCATGGATCTGGCGGGCTGGCGGCGGCTGGATGCGCTGGAGACGCAGGCCGGGCGCTTGCAGGGCCGGCCGCGGGTAAAACGGACGCGCGTGGCGGAAATGCTGGCGGTCGGGCCGTGAGCCGGCCCCGGTGTGACGACAATTTCCCCCGCCGACTTGCGCCGCCCCCCGCCTGAGGCATAATCGACGCTTTCCCCATTCCCCACCGGAGCCACCCCCAAGACCCAGGAAATCGGCTTTGCCGGGCAACTGACGCCCGAGCAGATGCAGGAAGTCGCCGCGCGCGGCTTCAAGTCCGTGATCAACAACCGCCCCGATTTCGAGGAAGGCCCGCAGCAGCCCACCGCCGCGCAGGTGCAGGCCGCCGCCGAGGCGCTGGGGCTGGTCTATGTGCACCAGCCGGTCATCAGCGGCCAGATCACCCAGGACAACGTCGAGCAGTTCGCCGCCCATATCAACAGCCTGCCCAAGCCGGTGCTGGCCTTCTGCCGCACCGGCAACCGCTGCAACAACCTGTTCCAGCTGGCCAAGCAGATGGATCTGCTGGACGACTGACGCCGGGCGGGGCGGGCCGGTTCAGTCCGGCAAATGCCCCGTCTTCACCCTGATCAGG